>JADJPF010000006.1:0-302500 GCA_016713405.1 Blastocatellia bacterium | reverse complement strand
CCGACAATATAACGGGGCTAAAAGTACACACCGAAGCTTTGGATTATAGAATTTCTCACTTATTAAGTATTAATTTTATCTAATAAATTAGATTAGTATTTGATAAGAGAGAAAAAGTTCTGTAGTGGTAGGAGAGCATTCTCAACAGCGTAGAAGCCGTACTGAAAAGGCGGTGCTAGTCGAGAGGCTAGTGCTAAAGTGGAGCGTTGAGAAAAGACTTTGTCGGCATAAGTAGCGCAAAGCCGGGTGGGAATCCTGGCCGCCGAAAACCTAAGGTTTCCTGAGTAAAGTTCGTCTGCTCAGGGTTAGTCGGCACCTAAGGCGAGGCCGAAAGGCGTAGTCGATGGAAGACAGGTGAATATTCCTGTACTAGAAACAAGCGTTTGAGCTTGGGGGGACGCAGTGCCAAGGAACAGACCACGGATGGAAGTGTGGTTTGAGCAGGCAAGATGGTAGGGCAGGTAAATCCACTCTACAATAACATCAAGCCTGTAAGCGAAGGCTTCTTCGGAAGCCAATAAAGTGGATCTGAGGGGCTGCCAAGAAAAACCTCGTTAGCGAGCTTGGAAGTCTAACCGTACCGCAAACCGACACAGGTAGGTGGGGAGAGAATCCTAAGGCGGATGTGAGAATACTCGTTCAGGAACTCGGCAAATTAACCCCCGTAACTTAGGGAGAAGGGGTGCTTACTTGAAAGAGTAAGTCGCAGTGAAGAGTGCCAGGCGACTGTTTACTAAAAACACAGGTCTCCGCAAACTCTGTAAGAGGAGGTATGGGGGCTGACGCCTGCCCAATGCTGGAAGGTTAAAAGGAGAGGTTAGTCGAAAGGCGAAGCTTTGAATTGAAGCCCCAGTGAATGGCGGCCGTAACTATAACGGTCCTAAGGTAGCGAAATTCCTTGTCGGGTAAGTTCCGACCTGCACGAATGGCGTAACGATCTGGCAACTGTCTTAACGAGTAGCACAGCGAATTTGTAGTACCGGTGAAGATGCCGGTTACCCGCATCAAGACGGAAAGACCCCGTGAACCTTTACTATAACTTGGTAGTGAATCTGGGCAGTGGATGCGCAGGATAGGTGGGAGACTGAGAAGTCAGGCTTTAGGGCTTGGCGGAGTCAACGGTGAGATACCACCCTTGCATTGTTCGGGTTCTAACCTACTCCCTCACAGGGAGAGGGACACTATCAGGCGGGTAGTTTGACTGGGGCGGTCGCCTCCCAAAATGTAACGGAGGCTTCCGAAGGTTAGTTCAGGGTGTTTGGAAATCACCCATAGAGTGCAAAGGCAAAAACTAGCTTAACTGTGAGACAAACAAGTCGAGCAGGTGCGAAAGCAGGGCTTAGTGATCCGGCGGTGTCGTATGGAAGAGCCGTCGCTCAAAGGATAAAAGGTACTCCGGGGATAACAGGCTGATCTGAGCCAAGAGTTCACATCGACGCTCAGGTTTGGCACCTCGATGTCGGCTCATCGCATCCTGGGGCTGAAGAAGGTCCCAAGGGTTTGGCTGTTCGCCAATTAAAGCGGTACGTGAGCTGGGTTTAGAACGTCGCGAGACAGTTCGGTCCCTATCTGGTGTGGGCGTAGGAAACTTGACGGATGCTGACCTTAGTACGAGAGGACCGGGTTGGACTAGCCACTGGTGTACCTGTTATCGTGCCAACGGTAGTCGCAGGGTAGCTAAGCTAGGTAGAGATAAACGCTGAATGCATCTAAGTGTGAAGCTCGTCCGGAGATGAGGTTTCCCCAAGAGGCTCGTGGAAGACTACCACGTAGATAGGCTGGGAGTGTAAGTGTGGTGACATACTAAGCTGACCAGTACTAATGACCCATCGGCTTGACCACTACTTTTGCTATTGGTTGTCTTTTGATTAATCAAAAAGACAATACAAAAGTAAGTAAGTTAAGTGTTGTAGAGCAATGAAGTTGCTTTTGGAAAAGTCAATTAAAAAAGACGCTAAGAAGTACTTAAAGAAATTTTTGCTTATTCAAAATCAAAGAAACAAAAGAGTTAAAAAGGATATTTACAATTAAATAAAAAGGATATTGCTAATAGTAAGCTTTTTGTTAAATAAAGAAAAAAAAGCTTATAGAAGTTAGCTACAATGACTAACGGCTTAGTTATTGTAAAAGAGTTTCCGGTGACCCTATCGGAGGGTCCACACCCGTTCCCATCCCGAACACGGAAGTTAAGCCCTCTGGAGCCGATCATACTGCCTTCGCAGGGAGGTGGGAAAGTAGGTAGTCGCCGGATTTTATCTTTTTAAATCATATTTTTTCTTCCTTAATCTTCTTTTTCTTTTCTTCATCTTTCTTCATTTTTCTCTCTATATAAATTATTTCTAAACTACATAATTCTCCGTAATTTGAAAAACTTCTTGCTTCTATTGTAAAGTTTTTATGTGTCTTATAAAGTCTAATTAAACATACATAATAATATTATTATTAAATTGGTTTTATAAGGCTTAAAAATTATGACAATAAAATTAAGTGACAAGCTAACCTTTGCTTGTGGAATAGCATTACCTAACCGACTAGTAAAATCTGCAATGAGTGAGCAATTAGGTGATTATAGCAATAAACCTACAACAGAATTGGTAAGGCTTTATCAACGATGGGCTGATGGGGGGCTTGGATTAAGTATTACAGGAAATGTAATGATTGACCGCCGAGCTTTAGGAGAACCTTGTAATGTTGTTGTAGAAAGTGAAGAAGATTTAGCAAAGTTATCTGAATGGGCAAAAGTAGGGAAATCTAAGGGAGGGCATATCATAATGCAAATTAATCATCCTGGCAGACAATCACCTACTTTTGTTTCTTCACAACCTGTCGCTCCTTCTCCTGTGCCAGTTAATGTTGGTAGAGGAATGTTTGCTATTCCAAGAGCATTAACAGAAGAAGAAATCTTAAATTTAATTAAGCGATTTGCTAATACGGCTCGAATAGCTGTAAAAGCGGGGTTTTCAGGAGTTCAAATTCATGCCGCACATGGATACTTGATTAGTCAATTTCTTTCGCCTCTAACTAATTTGCGAATAGATGATTGGGGAGGAAGCGCAGAAAACCGACGACGATTTATCTTAGAAGTAACTAGAGAGGTACGCAAAGCTATAGGTAAAGACAAAATTTTGGGTGTTAAGCTAAATTCTGCCGATTTTCAAAAAGGTGGTTTTACTAATGAAGAATCTATGACAGTTGTACAAGAATTAGAAAAAGAAGCTATAGATTTTTTAGAAATCTCTGGTGGAACTTATGAAGCTTCAGCAATGATAGGCGATGGACAGAAAGAAAGCTCTAAGAAACGAGAAGCTTATTTTTTAGATTATGCTCAAAAGGTTCGTAAACTTGTTAAATTACCACTACTTTTAACGGGAGGGTTTCGCACGGCTAAGGCTATGCAAGAAGCTTTAGCTGAAGGATGTGTAGATTTAATAGGGTTAGCGCGACCTTTGGCCGTTGAACCCGATCTGCCTTCTAGAATTTTAGCTAGCAACGCTGATGCTCGTCCAGCAGAACGTCACCGAGTAGGAATAGCAATGTTTGACGGTTTTGTAGAATTAATGTGGCATACTCATCAACTTCACAGAATGGGCGCAGGTAAAGATCCTGATCTTAAACGAGGGGCATGGCCTACTTTGTTGGCTGGACTTTGGGAAAATGTTTGGAACTCTTTTCGCTTAAAACGTAGTAATTAAGACAATTTATTAATAATGATAACTTAAACTTAGAAAGAACAAACAAGTTTAGGGATAATTTATGAGCAAAGAGACAAATAATTTTATTGGTTTAGAAGCATTTTTAGAAAATAATTCTGAACTACGTGATACTACTTATATTGACCCAAGCACATTGATTGCTAGTTATAGTCAGTTACAACTAATTTATGGTTTTGGTCGTGCGCTTTGTTCAGAAACTAAATTAGACAAAATTCCTGTCGCAACAGTAGAGGCTCTAGTAAAAATAATTAATTTAGAGCGATGTTTTATTGCTATTTTGAATGAAAAGAACAGCTTAGAACCTATCATTAAATATAATATTGATCTTCCAGAAAAATTTGAAAATTGGCCCGTAAGTAAAAGTGTAATAAATAGAGTAATTAAAGATGGAATGCCTCTATTATTAGTTGATACATTAAAAGACAAAAATTCCCACCAAAGTATGTACTTAAATCAAATTAGCACAATAATGTGTGTTCCTTTAGGCATAAAAGGATCTGTTAAAGGTGTAATTTATGCTGATAGTAAGCGAGTTGCAGATAAATTTTCTAAAACGGATCTTCTTTTCCTGATTGCTTTAAGTCATTATGTGTATTTGAGTTTAATTAATTCAACACAAATAAATAGTAAAAATTGGTCTGATAACACGATATATCAAAACGTTTTAATAAATGAAATGCTATCAGTAGGCTTGGTAGGCAGATCAAAGTTATTACAACAAGCTTATCAACGATTAAAAAGAGTTGCTGACAAAGAGTTGCCAGTTTTAATTTATGGTGAAACAGGAACAGGAAAAGAACTTTTTGCACAAGCAGCACATAAACTTAATGCTAATCGTAGTAAAAAAATTTTTCTTAGCATTAATATTGCGGCACTGTCAGAAACTATTATTGAGTCGGAACTTTTTGGACATGAAAAAGGGGCATTTTCTGGCGCAACTCAAACTAAATTAGGTAAGTTAGAGTTAGCTAATGGGGGGACACTTTTTCTTGATGAAGTTGCAGAAATTCCATTAAAAACACAAGCTAAACTGCTTAGAGTATTGGAAAATGGATATTTTGAAAGGGTTGGAGGATTAAAAACTTTACATACAAATATCAGACTAGTTTCCGCTACTAATAAAAACCTAGAAGAATTAATTAAAAAAGGGGAGTTTCGAGCAGATCTTTATTATAGATTAAAAGGATTATCTATTGTTCTACCTGCTTTAAGGGAACGAGCAGAAGATATTCCAGAGATTATAAAATATTATCTTAGTACAATGAACTCAGCAAAAAGCTTTAGTCAAACTGCCTTAATTCATCTGCAAAGTTATTCTTGGCCTGGTAATGTCAGACAGTTATTAAGATTGGTTGAAGAGTTGGACGCAACTTGTGAAAATGCACTGATAGATTCTAGCGACCTACCACATTATTTATTAAGTAATGAGGATAGGTTAAGCTTTAATAATGACTTAATAGCAGATAACTTTTTACCCCTCAATGAGTTAGTTTCTCAAGTTGAATGTAGTTATATTAAACAAGCTTTAGATTTAGCTAAAGGAAATAATGATAAAGCAATAGAACTGTTAGGGATTTCAAGGGCTAAATTTTTTGATCGTAAAAAAGTTTATGGACTTTAGTTTTTCTAGTCTAATTATTGAATTATTTTAGTTTGAAAATTGAACTTAAAAACAGCAATTCGCTTAAAATAAGTCTTCTTAAAATCTAATATCTCATTTATTAACAAACAATTATAAATTTATTTATCTTTAATTATTTTTGGTACGTAATTTGGATACTCCTAAATCTAAGAAAATTTTTAGGAGTAATTTATGACTATAAATATTGAATTTTATGGTGATACTAACGTTGGAAAAGTAAGACAAAATAATGAAGATAACTTCCTAATAGTAAATTTAGCAGACAATAATTTTTATAATATTAATAATCCTCTAAAAGAATTGGTAAGATTAGATACAAATCAAAAACTTTTGTTTGCTGTTGCTGATGGTTTAGGAGGTGCTTTAGCAGGAGAAATTGCTAGTCAATTAACTGTAGATATTGTGAAAGAACGACTTATTCAATTACAAAATCTTTCTATATTTAATGAATTTCCTTTCTATGAAAAGCTACGATTAGTTGTAGAAATAGTAAATCAAGTAATTATTGAGCAGAGCCTTAATAATGTTCAGTGTACTGGAATGGGATCAACCTTTACAGGTGTAACTATTTGTAAAGATGAGGCTTATATTGCTCAAGTAGGGGATTCAAGAGCTTATTTAATTAGAGATAATAAAATTATGCAACTTACTAAAGATCATTCCTTAGTAGGGCAACTTTTAGAAGCAGGTTATATTACCGAAGAAGAGGCAGAAAATCATCATTTAAGAAATGTTATTTTACAAGCTTTAGGAGGACAAGCAACGGTAAATGTTGTTATAACACGAGTTAACTTAAGAGAGAATGATATATTACTAGTTTGTTCTGATGGACTAACAACAAGTGTAAAAAATCAGCAAATTTTTGACATAGTTAAAAATAATTTGGACTTAAAAATAGCTACTGAAAACTTGATTAAAATGGCTAATGAAAGGGGAGGACAAGATAACATTACAGTAGTGCTAGCTAAAATTAACCATTTATCAAACCCTAAAGAAACAAAAGAGTTAGAAATTGAAATATTGTCTAGGGATATAAATTTACCTAAGAGTATAAATTATTTAGAGTTAGAAATTGAAGAAAGTAAATCACTTACTAAGCCTATTATTCAACAAAATATGGAAATGGTCATTAAAGACAGCCCGACGATAGAAACCAAAATAATTGAAGAAGTAGCAGAAAATGAAAAACAAGAATCAACAAAACCACTAGTAAAACAAGAATTGCAACTGGCTAATTGGCGGAACTTTGGAATAGTGTTGTGGGAAGAATTATTAAGAATTCTTCGGTTTGCTATCTAGCTAAAAGCTTTGAACTAGGTTTGAATTAGTGTTTTGGTTGGGTTTTTGGTGGATAGGAAAAATAATATGAAAACTACTACCATAATTTATTCCGTCAGATTCTGCCCAAATACGACCGCTATGAGATTCAACATAACCTTTGGAGATTGCTAAACCTAGTCCACTACCACGAGCAGAAAACTGATATTTTCCAGAAGTATGATTTAGGGTGTCAGAATGAGTGTAAAACTGGTCAAAAATTCGCTCTAAATCCTTTTTTTCTATACCAATACCATTGTCAGTAATAATTATATGAGCATTGCTGTCTTCTTGGTTAATAGTAACGGAAATAACACCTTGATCAGGAGTAAATTTAATGGCATTTTGAATAATATTACTTAAGAGTAATTGTAATTTATCTGGATCAGCAGAGATTATTAACTTGTCTGGCAGGTTTAGTTTAAGTTCTTGATTACGTTGTTGGATAAACTGGGAAAGTTTATTAGCTACAATTAGTGTAATTTGGCATAAATTTACTTGAGAATATTTAAGACGAACTTGTTTTTCACTAATTTTTAAGGCTTCACTAATATTTTCTACGCTTTCGACCATTCGATTGGTGGCACGTTGGCAGGCAAGGAGGGATTTTTCTTGTCTTGGGGTTAGTTGACCTAGAAATTTTGCTAATAGTGCTTCGTGATTACCTTGCAAAATAGTTAAAGGAGTACGCATTTCATGAGAAGTAACCACCATAAAGTTGGATTTCATTTGGTTTAATTCTTGCAAAGCGCGGGAAACTTCTTGTTCATGTTGGTAAAGGTTCTCTATTTCCTTTAAGGATTCAGCAATAATTAGATTTTTTTCTTCTAAAGCTAAATTTTTTTCTTCTAAAGTGCCATAAAGAGAGGCATTTTCAATAGCTACGGCGGCTTGATGGGCAAGAGATTCTAGGATTTGAACATCCTTTTCTGTAAAAGTTACGCGGTTAGCAGTTCGGCGAATGTCTAAAACGCCTACAACTTTGCCTTTACGATCAATAATTGGGATTTCTACGAACCCATAAGGGGAATATTTTTTGCTAATTCTAAATCAACGAGCTTTGGTTCTAGGTGTATATCATTGACTATATAGGGTTTACCAGTAACAGCAACTATTCCAGCAATACCTTGGCCTAAAGGAAAGATAAGATCGGAATCTTCTAGCTTGCCTTTATACCATAAATGCTTAAAAACAATATTTTCACCTACTATTAAGCCAATTGTACCGGGTTCACCATCAATTAACCGTGCGCTTTCAGCAGTAATATTTTGTAAAACTGTTTCCAAATCCAGTTGAGAGTTAATAATTTGGATACTTTTTAAGAGTTGGCGTAGAGTTTCAAGGCGTTCTTGTTGTAGTTGGCGAAGTTGAATAACTTTTTCTTGTTGTCTTTTAGTTAAAACATGGATTCGCCATGCAATAGTGACGTAAATAGTTCCACCAATACCACTTAAATAAAATAAAATTGCCCACCAAGCAAACCAAGGAGGAGGATTTATACTAAAAGCAATGTTGACAGGGCCAGAAATATTACCTTGACCATCTTTGGCCCAGACTTGAAATTGATAAATTCCATAGCTTAAATTTGTATATTCTTTTCTATGTTCGCTATTCCAATCTGAAGGTTTAGGATCTAAACCTACTAATTGAACACGATAGCGAGTTTCTGATTCCTTAAAATAACTTAGCAAAGTATATTCAAAAACGAGTTGATTTTCATAATAACTAAACTCTTCATTATTAGGTAAATCTTTTGAGGTGCCTATAAAAGTTTGTAAATTTGTTTGAGAAGAGTTTTTAGTAAAAGGTTTTCCTCTAATAGTTACTTGTTCAATATGAAGTGGTTTAGGTTGGGTGTCACTAATATTTTTCTTTAGATCTAACATTGCTAAGCCGTAAAGAGTGCCTACCCAAAGACGATTTTGGCTATCTAAAATTGCTGCTCTAGGGTTAACACCGTTTCCAGGTAAGCCATCTTCAGTTGTAAAAATATAGCTATCAAAGTTGACTAGATCAGAGATATCGCTTTTTTCTGTTTTTAATGCAAAACGTAGAATACCCTTAAAAGTAAAAATAAAAATTTGCTTTGGTGTGAAAATAATTTGGGAAACTATATTGTTTGGTAGTGCTGGAGTAGTTGAATCAGAAAAGATCTGCCAAGATTTATCAGATTTATTTGGGAAAAATTGAGCTAATCCTCCATTAGTTCCGATCCAAATAATTTGTTGACCATTGTTTTTGGTTTCTTTTAAGGTTTTTATTAGATTATTAGGCAATTTAGAATTTTCTGTATTATAAATTGTCCATTTAGCTGCAATTAAGTTTGAATTATCAGTATTATTTACTATTTCTAGTTTAACTAGTCCACCTCCCCAAGTTCCTAACCAAATTACTTGACCACTGTTATTTGACTCGGTTGCTAAAATACTATCAATTTGATTATGTGGTAGAGGAGAATTTTTAGTTGTATAAGTTGACCATTTCCCTTTTTGAAAACAGGCTAGTCCGCCTGTAGTTCCTACCCAAAGAGTTTTTTCTTGGTTGCTAGTAGTTTCAAGTAAGCTCATTACCCGGTTTTCAGGTAGACCAGAATTACTAATGTTATAAGTTGTCCATTTATTATTTTCTACTTTAGTTAATCCTCCCCAACTACCTATCCAAAGAGTATTTGGATAGCTATAAAGTAAACTTTCTACATTATTATCTGGTAAAGCAGAATTAGTAGTATTGTAAATTATCCATTTTTCATTTTCTAAACAAGCTAGCCCTTCATAAGTGCCAACCCAAAGTTGTTTGTTTGTATCTTCTTTATTTACTTCTAATAAGCTTCTAACTATGTTATTAGGTAATTGGGATGTTTTAGTAGAAAATGTTTGCCAGCCAAGTAAATCTGTACGAACTAGCCCACCTCCATTAGTTCCAATCCAGAGCGTAGGGATACCATTTTCAGGATATGTACCAAGCAAAGAAACTATAAAATCTCCTGATAAATTAGAATTTTGTGAATTATAGGCCCTCCAAAACATGTCTTCATTATTCGTTGATTCCACAAAATAGGCTAGCCCAGCAGGTGTGCCTATCCAAATTGCTGATTTTTCAGATTGTAAATCGGCTGGATAAATACATCTGATAATATTATGGGGTAATAGGGAATTATTAGTATTATAAATATTCCATTGTGGAATATTTGGAGGGTTTTCCTTTAAGCTAACTAGTCCTTGTTCAGTTCCTATCCAGATAGTTTTTTGGTTATTATTTTTAGTAATTAGTAAGCTTTTAACAACATTACTTGGTAGTAAAGAATTGGTTTTATTATAGTTAGTGGAAAAATTATTATTTTCAAATTTAACCAATCCACCTCCATTGGTTCCAATCCAAAGAATATCTTTGTCAGCAAAGAGAGTTTCAATATTATCACTAGGAAGCCTAGAATTTTCACTAGTGTAAGTTTGCCATTTATCATTAGAAAATGCTGATAAGCCTGTTTCAGTTCCTACCCAAATAGTAAGTTGACCTAATGAGGTAATAGTAACGGCAAGTGTATTTACTATATTGTTAGCTAATGCTCCAGATTTTTTATAATAAATTGTCCATTTACTATCTTTTAATTGTATTAGACCAGCCCCATTAGTGCCAAACCAAAGGCTACCATCAGAAGTAGAAAGCATTGTTTGAACAGAATTAGAAATCTGTCTATTAGGCATATTTACAGTAGTCCATTTATGACCGTTATAGTAAGTTGCTCCGTCTTGAGTTCCTACCCAAAGATAGCCTTTTTGGTCAAAAACTATTGTCATTGCTGAGTTTTGAGGTAGTCCATCTTTATCTGTAAATGTATGGAAGGCAAAAGATCCTGATAGTTTAGGAAAGGTTTTTTTAGTTAATGATTTTGTAGATATATTAGTTAAATTAGTAGAATTACGTGTTTCTCCAAGCAGATCACGATTTAACAACAAATATATTGTTAATAAAAAAGAAAAAAATTAGGGCAAATTGGCTAAGAGTTTTAATTTTGGAAAAGCTAAACATTGATTTAAGTGTAGCTACTTAATTCAGCAAAAATAAGCTGTTTATTAGAATCACCTAATAATAACTTATAGTAGCTTGGCTTGTTAATAAATAATCTAAATTTCTTATTTAGAGAAGTAAAATTTTTAGTTAATTAGATTATTCGGAAGAAAGTTGATTATACTTGCTATAAAAAACTTGACAATAAGATACTCAACTAGCTATACTGCGGACAACTTGAACAAAAAATATATTGTTGGGCATTTAATTAATTTATATTCATCCGCCCAATTTGCAATTTTATTATTAATTTCTATCAATTTAGTATTGAGCAGATTGTCAGGAAACAATTCTGCCATTTGGAGGCAAAAGATTATGAGTAAGATTATTGGTATTGACTTAGGAACCACTAATTCAGTAGTTGCTATTATGGAAGGTGGTTCTCCCACAGTAATTGCTAATTCAGAAGGTGCGCGTACTACTCCCTCAGTAGTAGGATTTACAAAAGATGGACAGCGATTAGTAGGACAAGTTGCTAAACGTCAAGCTGTCACAAATCCAGAAAATACAGTTTATTCAATTAAAAGATTTATGGGCCGTCGTTATGATGAAGTTGGCGGTGAAATTAAACAAGTTCCTTATACAGTAAAGTCTGTTTTAAACGGTGATTGCCGAGTAGTAGCAGGTGGTAAAGAATATTCTCCACCAGAAGTTTCTGCCATGATCTTACAAAAAATTAAAAGTAGCAGCAGAAGAATACTTAGGCCAAAAAGTAGAAAAAGCAGTAATTACTGTACCAGCTTATTTTAATGATGCACAACGTCAAGCAACAAAAGATGCTGGTAAAATTGCTGGGTTAGAAGTAATGCGTATTGTTAATGAGCCAACAGCAGCAGCTTTAGCTTATGGTTTAGATAAAAAGAAAAATGAAACTATAGCTGTATTTGACTTTGGTGGTGGTACTTTTGACATTTCTGTCCTAGAAGTAGGTGAAGGTGTAGTAGAAGTAAAGTCTACTAATGGTGATACCCACTTGGGCGGCGATGATATTGATGAACGCTTGATGAAATGGATTATTGAAGAATTTAAGAAAGATCAAGGGCTTGACCTTTCTAATGACAAAATGGCTCTCCAACGCTTAAAAGAAGCAGCAGAAAAAGCAAAAATTGAGCTTTCTTCAACAATGGAAACAGAAATTAACTTACCATTTATTACTGCTGACCAAAGTGGGCCTAAGCATTTAGTAATGAAGCTTTCTCGTGCTAAGTTTGAATCATTGGTTGATGATCTTTTACGTCGTACCTTAAAACCTTGTGAGCTAGCTTTGTCTGATGCTGGTGTAAAAACTAGTCAAGTTGATGAAGTAGTGCTAGTTGGCGGCTCAACACGTATTCCTAAAATCCAAGAAATGGTGAAAAACTTCTTTGGTAAAGAACCTCATAAAGGTGTTAATCCAGATGAAGTTGTAGCTGTTGGTGCTGCTGTCCAAGCAGGCGTTTTAGCTGGAGATGTTAAAGATCTACTCTTATTAGATGTTACTCCACTTTCTCTAGGTATTGAAACTTTAGGTGGTGTGTTTACTAGACTAATTGAACGTAATACAACAATTCCTACACGTAAGAGTGAAGTCTTTTCAACCGCATCAGATAACCAAACATCAGTAGAAGTTCATGTTTTACAAGGTGAAAGACCTATGGCGCGAGACAATCGCACATTAGGTAAATTCCATCTAGTAGGTATTCCACCAGCACCAAGAGGAATGCCACAAGTTGAAGTAACCTTTGATATTGATGCTAATGGTATTGTAAATGTATCAGCAAAAGACCTTGGGACGGGACGAGAGCAAAAGATTACCATTACATCTAGTTCAGGATTAAGCAAAGAAGAAATTGACAGAATGGTAAGAGAAGCTGATTCTAATTCTGAGTCAGATAAAAAACGTCGGGATCAAATTGAAGCACGCAATAAGTTAGATAGTTTGACTTATTCAACCGAGAAGTTAATTAAAGATAACCGAGAAAAAATTGATAATGCTACAGTAACAGAACTAGAGGGAATTATTTCTGAGATTCGTGGCAAGTTAGAAACAGCAGAAACTCCAGAATTAGAAGCACTTTATGAAAAACTAACTAAAGCTTCTCATAAAGTAGCTGAACAAATGTATCGTCAAGCTCCTCCAGATGCACAAGCTGAATCAGCATCAGCCGGTAGTGGTGGAGGTTCAAGTGCCGGTAGTGGTCGTAGTAATCCTAAAGATGATGATGTTATTGATGCTGAATATGTAGATGTTGACGATAAAAAATAGTTAAATCTACTAATTAAAAGCAAAATTTCTTAACCTTTGACAGCCTGTAAGTTACAGGCTGTCAACTAATGTAACTCTTTCTAAATAGAACAATTATGGCACGAGAAGATTACTATAAAGTTTTAGGTGTAGAGCGTACTGCTAGCCAAGACGAGATTAAAAAAGCATACAGACGTTTAGCTAGAAAATATCATCCAGATGTAAACCCTGGGGATAAGTCGGCAGAAGAAAAATTTAAGCAAATATCAGAAGCATTTGAAGTTCTAAGCGATACAAAGAAACGTGAAGTTTATGATCGCTTTGGTTCTTACTCAGATAATATGGCTGATGCTGCTGCTAATGCTGGATCTGCAAATAGTGGATTTGGTTTTGGTGGATTTGATTTTGGGGGTTTTAATAGCGGTTCATTTGGAGATATTTTTTCTGAACTCTTTGGATCATCCCGCAAAGCAAGTGCTAATAGTACTAATATGTATACTAATGCTACTGCACCAGAACCTAGAAAAGGTTTAGATATCGAATATGCTTTATCAATTAGTTTTGAACAAGCTGTACAAGGTTTTACTACTAGTATTACCTTAAGTAGAGATGAAGGATGTAATCGTTGTAATGGTAATGGAGAAATAAGTAATAGTAGTGTGCAACAGCCTTGTAGCCGATGTCAAGGTAGCGGTAAAACAACGACTCAAAGCGGTAAGCTTCAATTTAAGACTACTTGTCCTGATTGTCATGGGACAGGACGACGAAATCAAGCTTGTAGCCTTTGTTTAGGCCGAGGCACAGTGCCAAAAACAGAATCTGTTAAAGTGCGTATTCCTGCGGGTGTTGATACTGGTTCAAGAGTTCGTGTACCTGGAAAAGGACATTCTGGAACTTTGGGAGGAGGATCAGGAGATCTTTTTATTATTACTAATGTAGGTGAACATCCTTACTTTACCCGTAAAGGGGATAATATTTATTGCACAATTCCTGTTACTGTGCCTGAAGCCGCTATTGGAGCAAAAATAGAAGTTCCAACCATTTCTGGAAAAGCAGTGTTGCGTATTCCTCCAGGGACACAATCAGGACAGAAGTTTCGCTTAAGAGAAAAGGAGTTCCTTCACTACGTGGTAATGTTTGTGGGGATCAATATGTAGAGGTAAAAATAGTTTTACCAAAAATTATTAGCGAAGATACAAAAACAATCTTAAAAGAGTATGCTCGGCTTAATCCAGAAAACCCCCGTATGGAAATGGGGCTAGAATAAAGTAGTTATATGACAACAACAAAAAAGAAACCAAAAACTAAAGGTTATACCATAAGCGTTGTAGCAGAAACCTATGATATTCATGCACAAACATTAAGACTTTATGAGCGTGAAGGGCTTTTAACTCCTTCGCGTTCAGATGGAAATACTCGCTTTTATACAGAAGAAGATTTAGAGAGATTAGAACTAATCTTAAAATTAACTAGAGACCTAGGAGTAAACTTAGCAGGTGTGGGTATTATCTTAAATATGCGGGAAAAAATGGATGAAATGCAGAAAGAATTTAATCGGTTTTTAGAATACTTACAAATGAATGTTTCTCAAGATGTTTGGCAAGAAGACGAACAAATAAAAAATGCTTTAGTAAGAGTAAACCCTTTATCACAAATAGCCGTTAGACCTTCAAACATAATAAATCAAAAGAAAAAAGATTAAATAAAATTGATTTGGAGCGTGAATATTGTCAGAAGCAATAGAAATAAATGCTGTAACTAAATCATACGGTGATTTTACGGCGGTTAATAATCTATCCTTAGAAGTGTCCAAAGGGTCTGTTTTTGGCCTTTTAGGGCCAAATGGAGCAGGCAAAACCACTACAATTAGAATGATTGTAAGTATTACTTTTCCAGATAATGGAGAAGTAAAAGTTTTTGGACAAAAAATGAATCCAAAAATGCAGGAGCGCATAGGTTATTTGCCAGAAGAACGCGGACTATATAAAAAAATGAAAGTACGCGAGCAACTGCTATTTTTAGCAGGATTAAAAAATGTTCCAAGTAACGAATTAGATAAAAGAATTACTGATTGGGCAGAACGCTTGCAAATTGCTGCATGGCTAGATAAAAAAACTGAAGAACTTTCTAAAGGAATGCAGCAAAAAATCCAATTTATTGCTACCGTTTTACATAAACCTGAACTAATTATTTTAGATGAACCTTTTTCTGGGTTAGATCCTGTTAATGCTAGTTTATTAATTGAAGTTATACATGAATTAAAAAATAGTGGAACTACTGTTATACTTTCTACTCACGTAATGGAACAAGTAGAAAAATTATGTGATGATATTTGTTTAATTAATAAATCTCAAAAAGTTTTAGCTGGAAACTTAAAAAGCATTAAACGTGGTTTTGCTAGTAATAAAATTGCTCTTAGCTATGAAGGTGAAAATCAGGTCTTAACAGGTAATGAGCTAATAAAAAAGATTGCTCAATATGCTAGTCATGTTGAGATTGAGCTAGTTGAAGGGGCAGAACCACAAAAACTACTTCAACAAATGGTTAATAGTGGTGTTTATATTAATCGTTTTGAACTTATGGAACCTTCTCTTAATGAAATTTTTATTAGAAAAGTAGGGAAAAATGAATAAAATCTTTTTGGTCATCAAGAGAGAGTTTTTAGAACGAGTTGTTTCTAAATGGTTTATCATTGGCACATTGCTTGGGCCAATACTTATGGCTGTGCTTATACTTGCACCATTACTTGTTGCAAAACTAGATACTAGTGACCGAAAAGTTACAGTTGTTAGCTTAGATAATGATACTGAACTTTTAACTTCAATTGAAAAACGCTTAAGTAATAAAAAAGACCCTATAGGCAAAAGCAAATATGTAGTAAAAACCCTAGGAGTTGCTAATGAAAAAGAACTTCCTGAAATACAAGAAAAGCTTACTAAAGAAATAAAAGATGGTGATATAAATGGTTATTTACTACTAAAAAAAACAGATAAAGACTACTCAGCAGATTTTTTTGCTGAAAACGTTTCTGATTTTGGGACTATCCGACAATTAGAAGATGCTACAAGCGGATCCATTATAGAAAGACGATTAAGTCAAGCAGGAATGGATCCTAATCAAATAAATGAGCTAAGTAAACCTATTGATATTAAAACCAAAAAGCTGGTTGAAAGTGGAACAAAAGATGATAGCGGCCAGACAATGGTATTAGGTTTAATTATGATGGTAATTTTATATACCACTATGCTTATTTATGGAATGACAGTATTGCGAGGAATTGTTGAGGAAAAGCAAAGTCGTATAGTTGAAGTGATTATTTCTTCTATTTCTCCACTAGAATTAATGTTTGGAAAAATTATAGGTATAGGTTTGGTAGGACTATTGCAGTTTACTGTATGGAGTATTTTTGCTACTGTACTTCCAATGGCTTTAGCTACTATGTCAATAGCAACAGGTGCAAGCCTTCCTGATGTACCAAAAACTTTACTGATCTATTTTGTCTTATATTTTGTCTTAGGCTATTTTCTTTATGCAACACTATTTGCTTTGGCGGGGTCAATAGTTTCTAATGACCAGGACGCTCAAAGCGTGCAAATGCCTATTACGATGTTGTTAATAATTGCCACAGTTTTTTCTTCATTAATAATTAGAGATCCTAACGGTACAGCATCAATAGTATTATCACTAGTTCCATTTTTTGGCCCAGTATTAATGTTTTTAAGAATTGCAGTGCAGACTCCCCCAGTTTGGCAAATTATTCTATCTTTAGGGCTTATGTTAATAACTATAGTTGGATGTTCTTGGCTAGCAGCAAAAATTTATCGTGTAGGAATTTTAATGTATGGCAAACGTCCAACCGTGCCAGAATTACTTAAATGGTTGCGTTATACCTAAGAATATTCTTAATTAATGACTTATAAATTATTATGACAGACTTTTTAGTTGGTACAGTAAAAGGCCCAGGGGAAAAACCACAGGAATATCTTTTTATAACTATAGATAATGACCAAACACGAATAGGGGAATTTGTTTATTACCAAGTAGAAGGACAATCTATCATTGGTAATATTACAAATCGTGAACTAGTTCGTAACCTTCCAGATGATTTTTTAGCTGACCCAAACACCCCACCACAACAAGTAGCTGAATTAATTGGGCTAGAAACAAGTGCAGAACTCTATCAAGTAACGGTTTCAACAATTGGCTACTATGATGAAAACATAGGAGATTTTGTTAATCCTCGTATTCCACCACGTCCCGGACAGCCTGTTTATGTTGCTTCCAATGAAACGCTGACAAAAATACTTAGTCCTTATAAAGTAGGGGATTTAGGGGCTGCTCATTTAGGTAGTTTATTGACTCGTCCAGCAGGTGAAGTGCCTGTAGTGCTTTCAGTAAAAGATGTTGTAGCTACACATTTAGCAGTTTTAGCTAGCACTGGAGCAGGTAAAAGCTATACAGCAAGTGTTTTAATTGAAGAATTATTAAAACCTAACAACCGAGCAGCAATTTTAATTGTTGACCCGCATGGCGAATATAGCACTTTAAGAGAGATTGAAGCTTTACCAGAATTTCAACAATTAGGCTATAAACCTCAAGTAAAAATTTTTCTACCTGATAAAGTAAGAGTACGCTTTAATACGCTTAAACTAGCAGATGTACGCTATTTATTGCCAGAATTAACAGATAAGCAAAACTACTATCTAAACCGAGGGTTTTATGAGGTAGAAAGAAAATTTGGCAAAAATCAAATTTATGGCTATCAGGATCTTTATGATGCAATTTTAGCTATGAAATTTGATGATGATGAAGGAAATTCGCGCGGGGGTAGTTCAAATGCTGGAACTATTGAAGCCATTTTATGGAAGCTAGATTTTCGTTTTGGACAGAGCAAAATCTTTTCAAATATTGAGCATAATACCTTAAAAGACCTTTTTTCTCCTGGTCAATGCACAGTATTACAACTTAATGAAATAGATCAGCAAGAACAACAAGTAATTGTAGGCACACTGCTACGTAGAATAAATGATGCTCGTGTAGCTTGGGTAAATCAGAAAAATGTTAGCCCAAATGTTGATGACCAATTAAATTTTCCTGTTTTTGTATTACTTGAAGAGGCTCATAGATTTGCCCCTGCTAATACTACTGTAGTATCTACTAATGTTCTAAAACAAATTCTTTCTGAAGGTCGCAAATTTGGTGTTGGAATAGGTTTAATTACTCAACGACCTGGAAAGCTTGACCAAGATGTCTTAAGTCAATGTCAAACACAATTTATTATGCGAATTGTTAACCCAATTGACCAAAATACTATTGCTTCAACAGTGGAAAATGTTGGACGAAAAATGCTAGAAGAATTGCCAGCATTGACTAAAGGACAAGTAATTGTAACTGGTGTAGGGGTAAATACTCCGGTAATGTGTCGAGTTAGAAAACGCTTAACCACTCATGGAGGTCAAACCTTTGATGCTCCTAGCGAATGGTTAAACTGGCATAGTGGTAGTAAACAACAAGAAGTTCAACAAGAACGCTCATCGCTTCTTAAGTCTAGCGGAAAGCCTAGGGAGCAAATAGGCGGAATAGATATATAGAAAATACAATGGTAGAAATCCTATTTCAAGATGAAAATTTTATTGCTGTTAATAAGCCTATAGATGTCAATTCTATTGCTGGGCGAAATGAAAAAAATGAAGTTGTGTTACTAAAAATGGTTGAAGAAATAGCAGGGCAAAAACTTTATGTTGTCCATAGACTTGATAAACAAGTCAGCGGTGTAATGGTTTTTGCTAAAACTGCCACTAGTCATAAATACTTAAATGATTTATTTTTTAAAGGTGAAGTTACAAAGCAATATCTGGCTTTGGTTTATGGAGTTCTAAAGTCTGATGAAGAAATTATAGATAAACCCATTAGGGAATATGGTTCGGGACGAATGGCAGTAGATTTTCGTCAAGGAAAGAAAAGTTTAACTATTTGTCAGGTAAAAAAACGTTATAAACAATATACTTTAGTAAATATTTATCCAAAAACAGGCCGTCGTCATCAAATTCGGGTACATCTTTATAGTTTAGGACACCCAATTGTAGGGGATTTACAATATGGAGATAAAACAGAAGCTACAAAATATCCTCGTTTAATGCTTCATTCAGAAAAAATAACATTTCTTGACCCTAACAATCAGGAAATAACAATCTCTGCTCCAACACCAGAGTTATTTAATAGAATTATTGATAAAATTAAGTAGCTCTTCAAATTGCAAAGGCAAAATCTTTGCGGAAATGGCTTTATTTCTTAACAGATACAAGTAATTATTCTTAAAACATCCCGTAAAACTAAATATTTCATTTAAGGAAAGGAAAATACTTTTATGAGTAGTGCTGCTGTCAAAATGGAGCAAGCGGTTAGCAATTTTATTGCTAAACCAGTAAAAATGCTAATAGGTAAAGATTGGGTAGAAGCAATTAATGGGGCAACTTTCCCTGTTTATAATCCTGCAACAGGTCAAATAATGGCACATGTAGCAGAGGGACGCAAAGAAGATATAGATTTAGCTGTTAAGGCTGCTCGCAAGGCTTTTGAAGAAGGCCCTTGGTCTAGGATAACTCCTTCCGAACGTGGAAAATTGATTTGGCGATTGGCGGATCTTTTGGAAAAACACATTGAAGAATTTGCTCAGCTAGAATCATTAGATAATGGTAAACCGCTTACTATTGCACGAGGTGCAGATGTACCATTAGCCATAGACCTATTTCGTTATATGGCAGGTTGGGCAACTAAAGTTGAAGGTACTACAATACCTATTTCTGTTCCTTATACACCTGGCACTAAGTATTTAGCCTATACTACACGTGAACCTGTGGGCGTAGTTGGTCAAATTATTCCTTGGAACTTCCCATTGTTAATGGCTGCTTGGAAGTTAGGCCCAGCACTTGCAACAGGCTGTACTGTAGTATTAAAACCAGCAGAACAAACCCCACTAACAGCATTAAGGCTAGCAGAACTAGTTCAAGAAGCAGGTTTTCCAGAAGGTGTAGTAAATGTTGTTGCTGGATATGGTGAAACTGCTGGAGCAGCACTTGCAGCACATCCAGATGTTGACAAGGTTGCTTTTACTGGTTCAACAGAAGTTGGAAAATTAATTTTACAAGCTGCGGCAGGTAACTTAAAGAAAGTTACCTTAGAATTAGGTGGAAAATCTCCTAATATTGTTTTTAAGGATGCAGACCTGGATTTAGCAATAGCTGGTGCTGCTAATGCAATTTTCTTTAATCATGGACAATGTTGTTGTGCAGGCTCACGGCTTTATATTGAAGAAAGTGTATTTGATAAAGTTGTAAGTGGTGTAGCAGATATAGCAAATAACATTAAGGTTGGCCCAGGTTTTGACCCTGATACACAAATGGGTCCGCTGGTTTCTGATGAGCAATTAAGCCGTGTTTGTTCTTATATGCAATCAGGCTTAAGTTCTGGAGCAACAGCCCTTGCAGGTGGACAAAAATTAGGTGAACAAGGTTACTTTGTTAAACCAACTGTTTTAACAAATGTAGACCAAAATATGAAAGTGGTACAAGAAGAAATCTTTGGCCCAGTAGTTACTGCAATGCCATTTAAGCAATCAGATGATATTGCTCCTGCTGCTAATGATACGGTTTATGGCCTGGCGGCAGGAATTTGGACTAGTGATATTAGCAAAGCTCATAGTCTGGCTTCTAAACTTCGTGCTGGTACTGTTTGGATTAATTGCTATAACATTTTTGATGCTGCAATGCCATTTGGAGGCTATAAACAATCGGGTTGGGGCCGTGAAATGGGTAAAGAAGCTCTAGAACTTTGTACAGAAACAAAATCTGTTTGTGTCAAAATGTAGTAGATAAATTAAAACTTTAACTATTTGAAAACTAGGGAGTTAAATATATTTTGGCTCCCTAGTTTTATTACTATTTTATTATTTATGAAACTAATTTTAGTTGGTGGACATAGCCGTAATATTGGCAAAACTTCTGTTGTAGCAGGAATTGTTAAAGCTTTAGTAGAACTTAATTGGACGGCAATAAAAATCACTCAAACAGGCCATAAAATTTGTGCAAGTAATGGTAAAGATTGCGGTTGTGAAGTTCCTGAACATGAATTTTTACTTACAGAAGAAACAGAAAAAAGTATGCGAGCCGATACACCAAGATTTCTGCTTGCAGGTGCAAAACGCGCTCTATGGTTACGTACTAGACAAGGTGAATTAGTTAATGCTCTTAGTAAATTAAAAACAGAAATTGCAACTAATGATTATGTAATTATTGAAAGTAACAGCTTACGTAAATTTATTGTGCCAGATTTATATTTACAGGTTTTAGATCCTACAAAGGAAGATTTTAAGATCTCTGCACAGGAGTTTTTAGACCTAGCAGATGCTTATATTGTAGTAGATAGATTTAACCAAGAAATAGATATAGAAAAAGTAGCAATCAATTGGCAAAATATTTCATTAAAAAACTTAATGGATTTAAAAAAACCTTGGTTTTTAGTACAGTCTGAGAAAGATTTTATTAGTCAAGATGTAATAGAATTTATTAAAAAACATCTTAATAAATAAAGAATTTATTAAGATAGTTCTTCCACAAAATATGGTCCAAACTCGGTATAAATGCAAGTAAAATTTTGTGAAAGAACTTCCCAACAAAAATATACACTAATTAAGATAATATGCCTAATCTTTTAATTAAATTTTATATAAATATCATATAAATTACGTGTAATGTACTAGGTGACAATAAATTACTATTTCCTGTTTTTCTAATTTATACTATTAATTACAGAATATTTTATTATTTTAGCTATTATAGCTAAACATTAATATCGGTAATACTAAAATTAGAAATACTTTATTAATAATACTTGCATGGAAAAAATTAAACATTTATTAAAACCAAAACAACCTGCTTTTTTATCTAGCAATTCCTTTTTAGATAATCACCAGGATGAAATACCTAATCAAAAATTAAAGGGAGCATTAGCAGAAACAGTTTATAACGGGTTAAATGTGATTTCTATAGGTATTGCTACGTTGTATTTTATTATTGCTATATTTAATATTTTTATCTTACCTCAAAGTGTTTCTTTAATCTTAACCATTGCTGCTACTGCTGTTGGGATGGCTTGTTTGCTAGTAAATATAGCTGTACGTAAAGCTTTTATTTCTTCTAATGAAGCTAATTCTGTGGGAGCCTTACTAGCTTTTTTGGCAGCGTCTTATAGTTTTACGTCTTTTTATTTATATTCTTCTAGTAAAGAAACTATAGGATTATCTTTGATTATTCTTACTATAGGATGTTTTATTTTATCATTAAGATGGTTTTTAACAGTTGTAGTTTTGATTTTAAGTGGTTGGTTAATTTTAATGTTAGTTACACTACAAAATGATTGGTTATATTATGCTCCTGTGATAGGTTCAGCTAGTATTCTTTCTTTTTTGGTTTTTCAGACTAGAATGCATGCATTAGAAAAGTTTGAGGTGTTAAGCCTAAAATGTTATTCAAGAGAAATAGAACTAGGGCATGCGTTAGAAGAAAAAGAAACAAGTAACTTAAAACTCTTAGACACTCTAAAAAAGCTTAAAAGCTCTCAAGAAGATTTGCAAATACTCTTAAATTCAATTAATGGAATAGTTTGGGAAGTAGATGTTGATACATTAGAATTTATTTTTATTAGTAAAAAGGCTGAAGAAATTTTAGGTTATCAAACTACTGAATGGTTAGAAGAAAAGGATTTTAGAGAAAAATATATTTACTCAAATGATGAGAAGAAGGTAAAAGATTTTTGGAAACAAGCAACAAATGTTGGGCAAGATCAAGAAATTGAATATCGAATGATTGCTAAAAATGGCAATATTGTTTGGCTTAGAAACATAATGACAGTGCTAAAAGAAAATGGTCAGGTAGCAAAAATTAGTGGTGTAATGTTTGATATTACTGATCATAAGAAAGTAGAGCTTGCTTTAATTCGTAGTGAAAGACGTTATAGAGATCTTTTTGAAAAGGCTACAGATATAATTTATAGCCATGATTTGGAAGGTAATTTTACTTCTATTAACTCTCAAGCAGAAACTTTACTTGGTTATAGCCGTGAAGAAATGTTAGAAATGAATATTAGTCAAGTGCTAGAAGCCAGCATATTAGGAAGAATAAAAGAAAGAATAGTACGTAGATTAAAAGGAGAAAATGTTCCAGCGCATGAATTGGAATTAATAGCAAAGAGTGGTAATAAAGTAATTTTTGAAGTTAATTCTTGGTTAGAATGGGAAAATAAAAAGCCTATATCTGTATATGGCATAGCTCGTGATATAACAGAAAGAAAACGTATTGAAGAAGGATGAAAAGACAGTGAAAGACGTTATAGAGAATTGTTTAATACTGCACCAATAGGTATTTATAGAACTACTCCAGAGGGCAACGTTATTGATGCAAATCCAGTAGTAGTGCAAATGTTAGGGTGTAGCTCTTTAGAAGAATTAGTTGAGCGTAATTTAGAAATAGAAGGTATAGATGCAAATTATTCTAGAAACCAGTTTAAGAAAGAATTAGAAAAAAATGGACAAATTATAGGATTAGAATCAGAATGGACAACACGTATTGGAGAGAAAAAATTTATTCGAGAAAATGCAAAAATGATTAAATCATCAAGTGGGGAAGTTCTTTACTATGATGGTACTATTGAAGATATAACAGATCGTAAAAATATAGAAAATAGCCTGCGTAATCGTGAAAAACAATATAGAGTATTATTTGAAAATAATCCTTGTCCTTCTTGGGTTTATGATTCAGAAAGTTTATCTTTTTTAGCTGTAAATAAAGCAGCTATAGAGCATTATGGTTATACAAAAGAGGAATTTGATAAATTAACGGTTAAAGATATTAGACCTGTAGAAGAAATAGCTAGATTTATTAGTTATGTTGAAGAAGAAAAGAAGTCAGAAAGTAATGTTTGGTATTGGAAGCATTGCAAAAAAGATGGAACTATTTTGATGTAGAAGTTAGGTCAGATGAAGTAATTTTTGAAGGAAAAAAAGCAAGATTGGTTTTAGCAAAAGATATTACAGAACTTAAACAAACAGAAGAATTGTTAAAAATAGCTCGTGATAATGCCTTAGAATCTGCTCAGCTAAAAGCTCAATTTCTTGCTAATATGAGTCATGAGATTCGTACCCCACTAAATGGAATTATTGGTATGGCTTATCTTTTAATGGATACAGAATTAACGGAAAGCCAGTATGAATATCTAAAAGCAATTAATAGCTGTGGGGATACTTTAATAACTATAGTCAATAATATATTGGACTTATCTAAAATAGAAGCTGGTAAATTAGAGCTAGAAGAAAGCAGTTTTAATTTAGAAGTTTTACTTGAAGAAGTTATAAAGATATTTACCAGTAAAGTTATTAGTAAAGGTATTAGTATTAGTTACCAGATAGCTCCAGATGTTATTACTGATTTAGTAGGCGATACAAACCGACTAAGACAAATTTTAATGAATTTAGTTGGAAATGCAGTTAAATTTACTGAGCAAGGAGGAGTAATAATAAAAGTAAGTATTGATGAAATAAAAACGCAGGAAGTAACACTACGTTTTGAAGTTATTGATACCGGAATAGGAATTACAAAAGAGATTTGTGATAATTTATTCCATCCATTTGTTCAAGCTGATAGCTCAACAACTCGTGAATATGGCGGTACAGGTTTAGGATTAGCTATTTGTAAACAATTAGTTGAAATTATGGGAGGTGAAATTGGTGTTAACAGCCAATTAAAAGAAGGTAGCACTTTTTGGTTTACAATTAAATTGACTAAACAACAATTTATTAGCCAAAGTGAAGCAGATAAAGCCTTTAAGGTATTTCTACAAGACTTACGCTTACTTATAATTAGTAGTAATAGATTACATTGGGAAATGATAGAAAAACATGCGTTAGATTGGAAATTAAGAATAGAATATATTCCTAATGGTGCTAATGCGTTGCAATTAATACGCCAGGCTGTTAAACAATCAGATCCTTATGAAGTAGCAATAATTGATACAAAACTTCCAGATCTTTCAGGGCTAGATCTAGCAAGAGTAATTAAATCAGATCCTTCTATTGCAAACTTAAAGTTGGTAATGCTTTCATCTGCTTTATCAAGTAGTCTAAAAAAAGATGTTGGAAACATAGATATTGAAGCTTATCTTTACAAACCTATTACTCAAATGCAGTTTTATGATTGTTTACGCTTTGTACTGCGTTCTTCACTTAAAAAGAAATTTACAGAATATTCACAAATTGAAGAAGCAACTTACACTTTAGGTAGTGACTTTCAAGCTAAAATTTTGCTTGTAGAAGACAACTTGGTTAATCAGTCTGTAGCAGTTTCAATACTTAATAAACTTGGTTGTAGTGTTGATGTAGCAAGTAATGGATTAAAAGCCCTAGGTAAATTACTAGTACATAGTTATGATTTGATTTTTATGGATTGCCAAATGCCTATTATGGACGGCTTTGAGACTACTACTATTATTAGAAATGAAGAAAGAAATGGTAAATATGCTAAGCGTACTCCAGTAATAGCTTTGACCGCAGGAGTTATGCCAGAAGATAGAATGCGTTGTTTAGCCGTAGGAATGGACGAAGTTGTTACTAAGCCTTTTAATCCACAACAAATAGCTGATGTTTTAAGTAAATGGTTGTTAAGTGATTTTAAGATCCCTCCTATTGAAGAAGAAAAAAAACAACCAGAAAATATAGATAATAATGAGCTAGTTACTTTAGACTTAAATATGTTTGTTCAATTAGCGGCTGTTTCTCAAGAAGATACAGCGTTTTTTAGTAGAATTATTAAATTATTCCTTAAAACTACTAATGAAAGTCTAGTAGTTATTAACACTCTACTTCAAAATAATGATATTACTAACTTAAAAAAAGAGGCTCATAAGTTAAAAAGTGCTTGTGGTAATGTTGGGGCAGTAAAAATGGCTAGTTTGTGTAATATATTAGAAAAAGCGGAAGATATTGCTAACAGCCAAAAGTTTGTTACAGAGCTTAATACAGAATATGGTTGTCTTAAAAAAGAATTTAAGTATAGATTTGGCATTTAATACACTGTAAACAAAGTAAACTTATATTTTTGAATCTTAAGCCCTGAAAGGGCGAAATAATTGTAGCCTAAGGCGCAAGCCCTAGGAAATATATCTTACGCTCCTTCAGAGCTAAGATTTGTGTTATTTATTCATTATAAATAACTTATTTCTTAAGTTCGCGCATATGGGGCTTGCGCCCTACGCTACATATCTTTCGCCCCTCTGGGGCTTAAGAGTTAAGAATATAAAATTGCTATATTACTTAAGTTATGCTGTATTTAATTACAAATAATTACAAATCATAAGATTTTATCTAATTAATATCTATTGCAATACTATATTTATTATACGTAAGGAGAGCATATGAAAAGATTGTTTTCTGTACTAGCTTTAATGCTAGCTTTAGCCTTAGTTGCAAGTGCGCAAGCTCCAACAGGCTTAAAAGTAAATGATTTATTTAAGTTTAAGCGGGTAGGAGATCCTCAAGTTTCTCCAGATGGTAAGACAGTTGCTTATGTAGTAACAACTTATGATCGAGATACTAATAAGCGAACTAGCCAAATTCATTTAACTACGGTTGCTGATGGAAGCGTGGAAGTGTTGGCAGAAAGTGCAGGTAAAGAAGGTCGTCCACGTTGGTCAGCAGATGGTAAACAGCTAGCCTTTATTTCATCACGTGATGGAGCAAGTCAAATTTGGACTTATAATGTTGAAACTAAAACTAATCAAAAATTGACCACTATTTCTACAGAAGCAGCAGATTTAGTTTGGTAGCCAGATTCTAAACATCTACTTTTTACTTCAGAAATTTATCCAGAATGTAAAACAGATGAATGTAATAAGAAAAAATTAGAGGAAGCAGAAAATAGCAAAGTAAAAGCTAAAATTGCTGATCGGTTGCTTTACCGTCATTGGAATAGCTGGAAGGAAGGCAAACGTAGCCATTTATTTATTGTTTCTTCTAGTGGTGGTGCAGCAGAGGATTTAACACCAGGTGACTTTGACACCCCACCATTTTCTTTAGGTGGGCCCGGATAATTATGCTTTTTCTCCTGATGGCAAAGAAGTTTGTTTTTCTCGTAATACCGATAAAGTAGAAGCTATTAGTACAAACAATGAGCTATTTATTGTTTCTATAAAAGGTGGAGAGGCAAAGAAAATTTCTACGTCTTTAGGTTCAGATGTTAGCCCAAGTTATTCTCCTGATGGACGCTTTATTGCTTATCGTTCACAAGAAAGAGCAGGTTTTGAAGCTGATCGTTCAAGACTTATGCTCTATGACCGTGCTAGTGGCAAGACTCGTAGCATTAGCGAAAGCTTAGACCGTTCAATAGAAGAAATGGTTTGGGCACCAGACAGCAAAAAAATCTACTTTACAGCTATAGACAATGGCTATATTCCAATCTATACAATTGATGTAACTACTTTAGAAATCAAGAAAATAGTTGATAAAACTTGTAATGGCGAACTTTCTATTAGCTCAGAAGGAAATAGACTAGTTTTTTCTCGTAGTTCTATGACACAGCCTAGTGAAGTTTTTCTACTTAGAACAGAAAATTTAGCAGAAAAACAACTTACTGACCATAATAAGGAACTACTTTCTAAACGCCAACTAGTTGAAGGTGAAGATATTTATAGCACTAGCCCTGCGGATGGTGCAAAAGTACATTCTATTTTACTTAAGCCGATTGGGTTTCAACCTGGAAAAAAATATCCTATGGTAGTTTTAATTCATGGTGGCCCACAAGGTGCTTGGGAACATAATTTTGGCTATCGCTGGAATGCAAATATTTATACCTCGGCTGGCTATGTAGTTCTAATGCCTAATCCACGTGGAAGTATTGGTTATGGACAAAAGTTTACAGATGAAATTAGTGGGGATTGGGGCGGTAAATGTTATCAAGATATAATGAGCGCGGTAGATCAGACAATTTCTTTAGGTTTTGTTGATCAAAACCGGATTGGTGCTGCTGGAGGGTCTTTTGGTGGTTATATGGTTAATTGGATACTTGGGCATACTAACCGTTTCAAAGCTTTAGTTTCTCATGTTGGGGTTTATAATTTAGTTAGTATGTATGGAGCAACCGAAGAACTTTGGTTTACAGACTGGGAATTTAAGGGAACACCTTGGACTAATCGAGATCTTTATGAAAAATATTCTCCAAGTAATTTTGTAAAAAACTTTAAGACTCCTACTTTAGTTATTCATGGTGAATTGGATTATCGTGTACCTGTTGGAGAAGGAATACAGCTTTTTACCGCTCTACAAAGAATGGATGTCCCATCTCGCTTACTTTATTTCCCTGATGAGGGCCACTGGATCTTAAAGCCACAAAATAGCGAGCTTTGGTATGGCACTGTACTTAACTGGTTTGAAACTCACTTAAACAAATAGTAGTTAACCAGATAATAATTAAATCTATAATTAATTGCCTGTAATTTTAATTAGTTGCAGGCAATTTTACTTTATAGATATAACTTGAAAACTAGTTTGACAAGCTAAGAAGGCTTTTGTTAATCTTGCATATTTGTATCCGCTGGATAAATTTTTACTGCTACTATAGGTTAAAATATGCGTTATTGGCCTGCCTGGCCTCAGATAAAGCCCAACAAAAATCTTATATTTTTTCTTTTGCTGGCCCTATTTGCTAGTGGTTGTATTAGTGCAAAAACAACCAAAAGTGCTGCTACTTTGCTTAAAACTTATGACCGCTTGCCAGCAGCAACATTAATTGAAAAAATAAATACTTTAACAGAAGTAAACTCAGTTACTGGAAATGCTTCTCTTAAGCTAACTGACTTAAAACTTTCTACAGAAGGAAAAATCGAGCCATATCGTCCGGCTGATGCTCTAGTTGTACTTCAACGGCCTGAACAAATCCGTTTGCTTGTTCGTGTACCTATTACAAAGCAAAATATTGCTGATATGACCTCTGATGGTGAAAAGTTTCGTATTGCTGTTTATTTTCCTGATGAGTATCGACGCTTTTTAGTAGGTAGCAATGACCGTAATTATAATGAGCAAGTAGACAATATATCACCTGATCCCAATGAAAAAAAACAGCAACAGCAACAACAAATAAGCTCAATTGCTCGTATTCGACCACAACATATTACAGAAGCAATTTTAGTTAAGCCAATAGAAGCTAATGATAGCTTTCAATATTTTGTTTCTGATTTAACTCGCCAAGAAGTTGATAATGTTGTTGGACAAACTCCAAAAACAGTCTTAAGAACCTATCAAGTTTTATACTTACTTGAAAAAATAAATGAAACAGAGTTAAAGCTTGTAAAACAATTTTGGTTTGATCGGACTCAAAGCAACTTACCTTTAGCACATATGCAGATTTTTAATGGTCAAGGTGCATTGGTTTCTGAGGTTAGTTATAAGAAATATAAAGCAATTGGTAAAACTAGCTTTCCTCAAGCTGTAGAAATAATTAGGGCTAGAGATAACTATATATTAGAGCTAAATTTTGATGATACTAAAGAAAATAATCCTATAGATAAAAAAGCATTCTTTTTGGAAAATACGCAAAAACTACCAGAAAAAGACTTAGACGCTTCTTAAATCTATTAAAATTTGCAAAAATTTATTTTTTACCTTGCAAGGTTTTTGATTTACTAACGTTCAAAAGTTGACAAAAACAATGGATCTTAAAGATAGCAAAATATCTTTTCCTAGAGGGTTTAATGAGTAAAAGTTTAGTTACTGCTAATTTACGTCAACGACCTGTAAGAACATTAATTAGTGTTGTAGGTGTAGCACTGGGGATTGTACTAGTAATTTTAATGGTAGGTCTCTCCCATGGTGTTTTGCAAGAACAAGGGCGGCGTAATTCTAATGTTGGAGCAGAAATTCTTTTTACACGTCCTAATAATTATGGCCCTGGTACTAGCTCAGTATTATCTCTACCAGTACAATACAGCACTAAAATAGCAGAAGTTTCAGGAGTTTCGGCTGTTAGCCCAGTAGGGCAATACTTAAAACCCTCTAACCAAAGTTTTGGTATGGAAATGGTAGAAGGTATTGAGATGGAGAGTTATCAAAAAGTTACTTCTCTAAAAGTTACTGAAGGACAGCCCTTAGTTGCAGATGATGAAGTGTTAGTAGATCCGATTTATTGTCGAGATAGAAAAGTTAAACTAGGCGATAAAATAGACCTTTTTGGACGTAGTTTTCGCATTGCAGGAGTTTATCAACCAGAAATTGGTGCAAGAATAAAAATTAAACTTTCTGTTATGCAAGAGCTTTTAGGTTCAAAAGAGCGTTGCAGCCTGGTTTATGTTAAATGTCTAGCTACAGATACTGAAGAAAAAGTAGCTGAAAATATCTTAGCCGCTTTGCCAGGTAATAAAATACTTTTTACTCGTGAAATACAAGGGCTTTATGAAAAGGGTTTACCCGCTATTAACATCTTTGTTAAAGCTGTAGTAGTAGTAGCATTAGTTATTAGTGTACTAGTAATTATGCTGGCTATGTATACAACAATTACAGAAAGAACTAGAGAAATAGGTATCTTAAAAAGCTTAGGAGCTTCAAAATTCTTTATTATTGCTGAGATTGAAAAGGAAGCTTTATTAATTAGTGTACTAGGTGTTTTACTAGGTTACGCAGTTGCGTTAACTGGCAGATGGTTAATAATAAAAAACACTTCATTAATCATAGATTTAGAGCCAGAGTGGTTACTCTATGCTGCAATAGTTGGGCTAAGTAGTGGTGTAATAGGCGCGCTTTATCCAGCCCTACGAGTTGCTAATCAAGACCCTGTTAAAGCTCTAAGTTACGAATAAAAAAGATGAAAACAATACTTCAAACTATAGATTTAAAAATGACTTATGTAATTGGCAAAGTCCCAGTAAATGCCTTAAGAGGTGTTAACTTAAATGTAAATGAAGGGGAATTTGTTGCCATAATGGGGCCTTCAGGTTGTGGTAAATCAACAATGCTACATATTTTGGGTGGGATGTTAAAGCCTACTTCAGGTAGCGTTATAATTGATGGCGAAGATCTAGCAAAAATGAGCGATGGCGACCGAACAGAAGTAAGACGGCGTAAAATTGGTTTTGTTTTCCAAAAATTTAACCTTTTCCCTACTTTAAGTGCTGAAGGTAATATTAGTTTAGCTGAAAAAATTAGAATGAACGGGAATCATAAAAATGATTTTGCCCGTCGTACAGAAATCTTACGGTTGCTAAATTTAGAAAGTCGGCTCCATCATAAACCGCTTGAACTCTCAGGCGGAGAACAACAAAGAGTTGCTATTGCTCGTGCTTTAGTTGGACATCCTGCAATTGTGCTAGCTGATGAACCAACAGGAAATTTAGATAGTGAAAATTCCCAAATTGTGTTGAAAATGCTGCAAGAGCTAAATAGCAAATTTGGTCAAACTATTATAATGATTACACATAGCCCAGAAGCCTCGGCTGTTGCTCAACGTGTTGTAAATATGCGGGATGGGCAAATAGTGAATTAGTTAAAGTTATGAAAATATTCAGTGTTATTAAAAGTATTATCCTATGGTCTTATGAGCGAGGTAGTTGGCAGTATGACATACTTTGTGTTGTTATTCTTGCCTTTATCTTTTTTACTCCAAATAGATTTTTAGATGAACGGCATTCTAATGATCCAATAAAAAACACCGTGCAAACCCAACGCACTTATATTTCAACTAATGAAATAACACAGGTTGCTAGTCAACATACTAGATTAAGTGATCTACTATCAGATGTACTAGCAAAACGCTACCAACGCAAGATGACAATTAAACGTGTGGAGATTGATAGCGTTGAAAACAATACAAAAAACCAAGACAAAGACAATCAAATCAATGGTTATCGTGTTTGGTTTGAGTAGGCTATATTAATTATAAATAATTAGTTTGTGGAGATAGTATAAATGAGAAAAATAGTTTTATCCTTTTTAATATGTTTATTATTAACTTTTTCTATGATAGGAATTTCTCCTAGTGCATCAGCAAATGTAAAAGGTGCCGAAGCCGTTTTAGCACAAATGGAGGTAGTTGGAAAAAGTCTAAACTCTTTAGTAGCAAATATTTGGCAACAAAAGAAAAATACTCAAATAGGAATAGATGATCCAGTAGAAACAGGTCAACTTTACTATCTACCTGGCAAAAATGGGGCAGTAAAATTAAGAATAGATATTAGCAATCCTACAAAAAAGACAGTCGTTATTACAGGAGATCAGCTAAAGTTTTACCAACCTTCTATTGAGCAAATGTTAGTTACTTCATTGAAAAGTACAAAAAGCTCCCAATCCTTTGGTTCTCTAGCAATAACTTTTGGCTCAGTTTCTGCAATTAGAGCAAATTATGATGTAAAGTTTGTTAAAGATGAAAAAATCCAAGGCGAAGACGCTTCACTACTTCATCTTACACCAAAGGCGGGGGGCCCTTATAAAAGCATAGATATTTGGATTTCTCAAAGCTCCTGGCTACCTATTCAAGAGAACCTAGTAGAAGGTAATGATGATATTACTACTATAAAGTTAAGCAACTTAAAGAAGAATACTAGTTTTGATGTAAAAGGGTTAATAGATAATTTTGCTCCTCCAAAGTCAACTAAAATTGTTAAAGGCTAAATTTTTTAATAGATTGAGGTTGTTTTTAAGAAACAATCTCAATCTTTAGTTTAGAGTTAAAAGTAAATTATCTTGAGTTATTTTCTTATTCTTAAAACTAAGTTTTAAGCCTTGACCTACAATTTTTTCCTTACCCATTTTAAAGTAAAGTAACCCTTGGCGTGTTTCATCTAAGCTAAAACTTTCTTTTAATGACAGGCTATGAGTAAAAAATTTTTCTTTTAATTTTTCATGGCTATAAGGGTTATAAGCCTTGATTTTATAGTAATCTAGCAACTTATTTATAACATCTTTGTCCTTAATACAACTAAATGAACGACCTTTAGAGTCCAAGATAGCAAAATCTTTTTCTGAAAAATTTACAGGTATTTGATTTTGATTTGTTAGTTTAACTTCTAGCGGGATAATTCCTGCTAGAAAAAGATTAGCATCAAAGATTTCTACTGTCTTATCTTCTGACAAAATTGCTGCTTCTAGTATTAAATTACTGTTAGCAGTTTTATTATTTATCTCAGGAAGATTAACCGTTGACCTAGGTTTTACTTGAAAAACAGGGCCACAGGCTAAACCAAGTAAAAGCATTAATAATAAGGGAATAAATTTTTTTATCATGTTCTTTCAAAATCAAGAAAATCAAGAAAACTTTTTTTGTTAAATAATATCTTAATACTATAATTGACCAAAAAGTTTTAATAAACATGGAGCAACTTTTATGAAAATCAAGCTGTTAGCAATTATAACAATGGTTATTTTAGCTGTTACTTTACTTAATGATAATAAAACTTTTGCATACCCCCCATTTCTAAAAGAAACAAAAGCCCTAGGTTTTGATGCTAAAGATTGTACTTATTGCCATCAAAAAAATGTTGGTGGTAAGGGTTGGAATAAACGAGGTCTTTGGTTAAAAGACCAAAAGAAAGAAAGAAAAGCTCCTGTTGTTGATGTTAAATGGTTAAAATTTTATTCTGATGATTCTAGCAAAGAAGAAGTAAAAAATAATAAGGCTTCTGATAGTCCTAGTAATTAATTTGTACGTATTAATTTTAATATTTATTAACTGCTGATGAAAAACCTTAATCATTGTGCCAAGCTTAGCTCTGCCCGCCAAGTTGCTTTTCAAATACTTTGGCGGGTAATGACTGAGCAAGCTTTTGCTACTAACCTTTTAGTCTCAAACTTAACCACAAAACTTTCTTCTTTAGATCGCTCATTAACACAAGAAATTGTTCTAGGCAGTTTAAGACAAGAACGCTACTTAGATTATTTTTTAGAAAAAATAGGTGGCTTAAAGTTAAATAAGCTAGATAAAGAGGTTTTAATAATCCTTCGTCTAGGTTTTTATCAAATCCACTTTTTAAGCCGTATTCCTGATTATGCTGTAGTAAATGATTGTGTAAATTTAACAAAAATTAGCGGCAAAGCTTCTGCTAGTCGGCTTGTAAATGCAGTATTAAGAAAACTTACTAGACTACAGATAAAAGAAAAAATTTCCTGCCAAGACCCTATAGAAGAAATTGCATTAAACCATTCCCATCCTACTTGGTTGATTAAAAATTGGGTAAATCATTATGGATTAAGCGTTGCTCAATCAATAGCCGAATCCAACAATAAGCCAAATCCAATATGTTTTAGAGTAAATAACTTAAAAATTACTACTAGTCAAATATTAGAGTTACTTAAGAGAAATAATGTAGTTATTCAGCCAAGCAGTTTATTAGAAGCAGCTTTTTGCTTGATGGAAGGTGATAGTCAAATTTTACTTAAGCTAGCTAGAGAAGGAAAAATTTATTTACAAGATGTAGCCTCTCAATTAATTGCTCATTTAGTTACAGCAGAAAAAGGAATGAGAATTTTTGATGCTTGTGCTGCTCCAGGTGGAAAAACTACTCTCATAGCTTCACTTATGGAAAATCAAGGCTTAATTATTGCAGGAGATTTACATTTAGCTAGAGTTAAATTAATCCAACAAACAGCTAAGAAACTTGGAGTAAGTATAATTAATTCTATCTGTTGTGATGTAACTAAGCATGTGCCAATCAATCAAAATATTTTATTTGACCGTGTGTTGGTAGATGCTCCTTGTAGTGGGACAGGTACTTTAAGACATAATCCAGAAATAAAATGGCGACTATTTCCAGAAAAACTAGAAGAATTAAGTAAGTTACAATTAGAAATTATAAGTAATTGTGCTAATTTAGTAAAAAGTAAAGGAAGGCTTATTTATTCAACTTGTTCTCTGGAATATGAAGAAAATGAACAGGTTATAGAAAAGTTTCTTAGCAAAAATAAAAACTTTCGACTAGTAAAAGCAGAAGTCCCAGAACTTTTAATTACTAAAGAAGGGTTTATACGTACTTTTCCATATAGAGATAATACAGAAGGTTTTTTTGCTGCCTTAATGGAAAAAACTAATTAATCTACCAGTTAAGACCTTGTTCAGCACTATTTTCTAAGGGTTCATCATCTTCTAAGGGTTGATCTCCTTCATCAGAGAAGATTTCCAGAATTAATTTAGCATTAGATTCTATTTGAATTGCTTGATGAAACTCTACAGGGGATTTTTCTAGCTCAAATTGTCCTTCTGTTATTTCTGCAAAACACTTAAAGCCGCTTTTCCTCTGAGTTCACCACAAATTACATCAGCTAGTAAACCTCGATTTAGATAAAGGTTTCCTGAAATTTGTGTGCTTTGAATGTGGATAATACCTGTAATTTCATTCTTTTCTAAGGTTTGTATAACATCAAACAAATTAATATAGTGCAAATCTCCTGCTAAATAGGGCAAAGCATTATTTACAGTTTGAGACATCCCAACAGGCTCTAATTCTATTGGGTCAAGTGTATCTATATGTTCTAATTCTTCTGTTCCATAAACATAAGCTGGTTCAGGATATGTAGCTTGATAAGTTTCTGAATAAGGAGTTTCTTGATAATACAAATTATATTGTTGATTTGGCTGGGGAGCTTGATATTGCTGATTTGGCGGAGGAACTTGATATTGCTGAGGTTGGCCTGGATAAGGATCTAGGTAGGAGTATTGATAATCATTTTGATATGGGTTTTGATTTTGGTAAGGATCCATATAAGGATCTATGTAAGGTTGATTATAGTTAGCTGACTGGTTTTGTACTGTAGTAGATTGATTAGGTTGATTTTGTTTTTGACTTAAGCTTTGGTACTGGCTTAAGGTTGCAAGCTTAGTATCTGTATGAAATTCTGCTGCTGGGTAAACTTGTTTAACTTTTAGAAGTGTTGATTCGGCAAAGTCTAGTTGGTTAGCTGCAATATAAATATCTGCAATAATAAATAGTTGTTCAGCAGAAGTATGAGGTGAGCCTTGTTGATAATAGATTTCTGCTAATTTCCAACGTACATCAGTATTACTAGGGAATTGTTTTAGTACATTTTCCAGTACAGTAACAGCACGTTGATGAGAGTTGTATCTCATAGCCAACTCTACTTCCAATAGTGCTTCTTCGACTACTGTTTTTTCCCTTGTACTACTCATCAACCCACCATAAAAAACAAACTTATCCAAATTTAAGTTTAAGGTAGAGTGCAAATTTTAAGCTAAAAACTATGAATAGATGTCCAGCATAAACCTGTTATTAAACGATTGCAAGAGAAGATTCTTAAGCTTAGCGTTGCGCTGGTTCAGTTTTTTCTTACAGTAGCTTTATGCTAGACTCTTGCAAATTATAATCTTTACTTATATTAGTATAAAAAGTCTTTCAGAAGGGATTTTTATGACTGAACAAACAAATTTAGGTGCAGCACTAACAGTTTTTAGCGAAGATGAACAACTTCTTAGAGATACTATTTCAGACTTTGCTGTTAATAAAGTACGTCCACTTGTGCGCCAAATGGATGAAGAAGCACATTTAGATAAAAGTATTATTCAGCAATGTTTTGATCTTAATTTAATGGGAATCCATATTCCAGAAAACTATGGTGGAGCTAGTGGATCTTTTTTTATGTCCATTATTGCTGTTGAAGAGCTTTCTCGTGTAGATGCTTCTTTAGGTGTTTGTGTTGATGTCCAAAATACCCTAGTTAATAATGCCTTTTTACGTTGGGGTAGCGATAAAATTAAAGAAAAATACTTACCTCAACTAGCTACTAAATCTGTTGGAGCTTATGCACTTTCTGAAGCTGGATCTGGCTCAGATGCTTTTGCTATGGGAACACGAGCCGAAGATAAGGGAGATCATTTTATTCTAAATGGTCGTAAACTTTGGATTACTAATGCTAATGAAGCAGATATTTTTATTGTTTTTGCTAATGCTAACCCATCTGCGGGCTATCGTGGAATTACAGCCTTTGTTGTAGAGCGAGGCTTTAAGGGTTTTACTGTAGGTAAAAAAGAAGATAAATTAGGTATTCGTGCTTCATCTACCTGTGAGTTACTTTTAGAAGATTGTGAAGTACCAAAAGAAAATGTTTTAGGTGAAGTAGGAAAAGGTTATAAAGTTTCAATTGAAACATTAAATGAAGGTCGAATTGGTATTGGTGCGCAAATGATCGGGCTGGCACGAGGAGCTTTAGAATATGCAACCTCTTATGCTAAGGAAAGAGTCCAATTTGGTAAACCTATTGCTGATTTTCAAGCTATTCAATTTCAATTAGCTGAAATGGCTACAGAACTAGAAGCAGCTAAACTTATGGTTTATAACGCTGCACGCTTAAAAGACGCTGGGCTTGGATTTATTAAAGAAGCTGCTATGGCTAAATATTACTCATCTGTTGTTGCAGAACGTGTTACTTCTATGGCAGTAGAGATTTATGGTGGATATGGCTATACTAAAGACTATCCAGCAGAAAAGTATTTTCGAGATGCTAAAATAGGTAAAATCTATGAAGGCACTTCTAATATGCAACTTCAAACGATTGCTAAAATTATTCTTGGTGATCGGTAATTTTAAGGACTAAATTTTTATGAACTACCCTACAGGATTGCTTAAGCGTTATGGAAAGGCTTTTTTAGGTCGCCCTTTTGCCCCCGTAGTGCTAAATGTTTTAATTACTTCCGTTTGTGATATGCGATGTGTCCATTGTTTTTCACTGATGAACTAGATGATAAACCTAGAAAAAATGCTACAAATGAAAACCCATGAACTTGAGCGAATTAGCGAAACTTTAGGCGGAAATCTACCAGTATTAGTTGTTGCAGGTGGTGAGCCTTTTACCCGTAAAGACTTACCAGATGTTGCAAAAGCTTTTTATAAAAATAATGAGCTAGAATCAATTTATTTAATGAGCAATGGACAAATCCAAAAACGTATCTTACCAGACGTAGAACGCATTTTGCGCGAATGCCCAAAACTTAATGTCACTGTTGCACTTGGTATTGATGGCGTAGAAGAAGACCATGACAAAATTCGTCAAAAGCCAGGTAGCTGGAAAATTGCTACTGATACAGCCCGCCAATTACAAAAATTAAAGCAATCTTTCCCAAATCTGGATATTCAAACCTGTACCTGCTTTATGAATAGCAACCAAGACAGAATTTTTGAATGGTATGATTTCTTAAAACACGACCTAAAACCAGATAAAATCAATGTTAACTATATCCGACCACCTTCGGCAAAACCAAAAGAACTAGAAATAGACCTAGATCGCTATCGTAAGCTTGCACATATGATTGATGATGATTCTCGAACGGCTGCAATAAAAAATAGTTATTCAGGGTCAGCAGGGATTTTTAAGGCTGCTATTGATATTTATATGCATGAATTAATTGCTCGCACAGAAGTAGAAAAGAAAGCTCAACTACGATGCTGGGCCGGTACTGCTGGAGCAGTTATTTATGATGAAGGTACAATTTCTAGCTGTGAAAATTTAGATTCTGTAGGAAACCTTAGAGATTATAATTGGGACTTCCAAGCTTTTTGGAATACAGCAGCTATGGCAGAACGTCGTAAAAAAGTAAAAGACGGCTGCTATTGCACACATGAAAGCAATTGTTATTATCCTTCTCTACCATTTAATGCTAGCCATTTAATTCAAATTAAAAAGCTAGAAAAACAAATGCGTAATTCCCAAAGAGAGATAAATCTTAAACCACAATTAGCTTAAATTTAAGCTATTTATTTTCTAAAAATTAAGGCTTAATGGTTAGTTATATAGCCATTAAGCCTTAGTTTTTATTAGAATGTTTATCTTGATTTATCTTATTAGCTAGTAAACTATAAATCATTTTTTAGAAGGTTAAGATTATGTCAAGTTCCTTTGCTGAATCTTGGAATAGATTTACAGATCTTTTGCAAAAATTTAATAAAGATTTAGTAATTGAACTAGAGTATTGTTATAGAGATATTGAAAAAATTATAAAGCTACAAATCAGTCAAGAACTACCAAATTTAAGCCAAGAAACGCCTAGTTTAGAACAGTTTTTAGATATCTATCAAGAAACAAAACAAAATTTTTTTATTAATATTATTGCTGAATGGGAAAAAAAACGTCCTTATAAACGTGCTTTGATTGCGGTAGAAAGTTATGAGAAAAAAATCCAAGAACTAATTAATAGCTTACCTAATAGCTTAACTACAACTAATAACGAAGTTTTGCTAGTAATTAGCATAGTTTCTACAAAAACTTGGAAACATAAAATAGCAACATTAAGTAAAAAAGAAAAAACACTTGCTTTTAAGGGCTGTGTGGCTGAAAAGTTAGAGGGAATTTATCCTGCTCAAGCAAGTTTGTTAGGTCGCTATTTTCAAGCACTAGCAAAACTTATAGAAAAGCTAAAAGACTGTTGGGACAATACTTATCACACATTATCAAATACTATTTTACAAAAAACGGTATTTACTAAGAATCTAACTGATATAAAATTCATTACAGCAAAATTAGTAAGAGAATGTCAGCAAGCTATTAGTAAATTTAATAAACTTTATGAAAATTTAACTAAGCAAATTACTGATAATATTTTAACTAGTTTAATTTTTGGAAGTAAAAAATATAAATCTAATAATTCTAAGTATAAAGAACAATGTAGTGCTAATTTATTTTACTGGTCAAAGTTGATAGAGTCTGTAGAAACAGATTTAAGGCTTGAACAGAAAATACAAAGTAGCGAGCTAAAAACTTTTTATTATCTGCAAGCTATTTTAAATAATACACTTCAAGAGCGAACAAGCGTCTTAAATGAGCTAGACCAAGCAATTCATTGGTTAAAAGAACAGAAAGAATTTAATAATAAATTTCCTTTGCCTTCAGCAAACATAATACCAACAGCTAGCCGATTACAAGAATTTGAGACTACTTTACAAAACCATTTGCAAATACTTCCTGTTACTTGTGAAGTGATAACGAAGTTTTCTAGTCTTCCCCCACGCAAATTAAAATTAAACCAACTTTATCCACAAAATAAATTTCATGACTCATTTTTGCGCAGAGGAAAAGAAAAGCTTTTTGCTATATTGACAAATATTGAAAGTCAACATCGTAAAATCACCCAATATGTTGAACAAGCTAGAGAGGTTGTATCATTTAATTTACAGATAGCTCAAATAGAAAATTCTTTTGAAGTAATCCAAGAAGCCTTACAAAATGCTTTATCTCTGCTAGAGTTTTGTCGCCAAGAAGCAACTGATTGGTATAGCCAAGTTAATAAGGAAATGTTGCAAACTGTAGTGGAATTTTATGCAGAAGGTAGAATTCTTTTAAGCCAAGATAGAATAGGTATATTAACTTATTTAGCTCAACAAAATATCAAGCATTTATTACCTATAGTCAAAGAAAAAGCCTTACTTAATAGTAAAAAATTTATACAAAGCTTAAAAATTTATACTAAATATGTGTTTGAAAATTGGCTGATTTCCATAGGTTGGATGAGGGAGCCTGTAACTGGGGAGTCTACAGTAAAAATAAGAGCATTTTTACCAAAAGAATTTTCTATTGATACTCAAAACTTGTCTTTACCAGCACTTTATAAACATCTTTTTCGCTTTGAGGCTGTAGAAGATCCTAGGTTTTTAGTTGGTAGAGAAAAAGATATTCGTGTTTTAGAAGAAGCCAAAAAAATGTGGGAAAAGCTAATGCAGTTTCTATAGTTATTGTTGGAGAACGAGGTAGTGGTAAAACTAGTTTAATTAATTGTGCTGTAAAACAAATATTTAAGGGTGACATAGAAATAATTCAAGATGAATTTCAAGGACGCATTATAAAAGAAGAAGAATTACAACTATTTTTATCACAATTAATTAAAGTTAATAACATTAACTTACTAGAGCAAAGTCTATTAGAAAATAGACGAATTATTATTTAAGAGGAGACAGAGCGTTTATTTTTACGTCAAGTTGGGCATTATGGAGCATTAAAAGCTCTTCAACGGCTGATTACAATAACAGCTAAAACTACTTTATGGATTTTATGTATTAATAAAACTGCGTTTGATTTACTTAATGTCACAATAAATTTAGGACAAACCTTTTCACATCAAATAAATATGGGTGTGGCTAGTAAAAAAGTTATGAAAAGTGCAATTATGTTACGTCATAATTTATCTGGTTTAAGATTAAAAATAAATAAACCTCCAAAACAAGGTAATTTCCTAGAAAGATTAAGTAGAAAATATCTTAATTCTGAAAATTCAGAAGCTATATTTTTCAATAGTTTAGAAGAAGAATCTGGAGGAATTTTTCGTGCAGCATTTAAGATTTGGCTAGGACATATTGATTCAATACAAGCAGGACTACTAACAATGAAAGCTATAATCAAACCTGATAGAAGTGCATTAATAGAAGATCTTGATTTAGAAAATTTATTTACGTTAGTAGCAATACTTCAACATGGAAGTTTAACTTATGAAGAACATTCCATTATTTTTCAATCTAATGTGGCTAAAAGTAAATTACAAATTCATGCGTTGATAGATAGGCAAATTGTTGAACTAGAACCAAACCGAGCAGGTTATAGAGTTTCGGCTGATGCAATGCCTGTAGTTAAAGAATTACTTTACCGACGTAATTTAATTTAAGGAAATAGGAGTATTTATGATTAGTAATCAGTTTTTCCTTTTTCTACAAGATACACAAAGCCCTTTGGATATGTTATTTAGTATATCTCCTATATCTATATTAAATGCAATTCTTACAATAGCTGTAATTTACCTAATTATTAGGCTTAGTGATGCTTTAGCCTCTGTTTTAAGTAATCGTGCGCCAAGAGCAAGATTTTTCTTTAAGATGGCAGCTACTATTGTGCGGTTTTCTGTTCTTTTTGTTGGTGGTACTTTGATAGTGGCTATTTTTGCTCCTTCGCAACAAACTTTATTTGCTGTGTTGGCTTCTGCTGGGTTGGCTTTAGGTTTAGGTGCGCAGGATTTAATAAAAATATTATTGGTGGATTAGTAATTTTAATTGATAGACCTTTTCAGTTAGGGGACTTAGTTAAAATAGGTGATGCTTATGGCGAAGTTGTTCATATTGGACTACGTAGCACTAAATTAATTACCCAATATGATACAAAAGTAACAATTCCTAATACAGATATATTAAATGGGCAAGCTTGGAATTCTAATTCTGGTGTACCTGATTGTCAGGTAGTAACAGATATATTTTTACCACACGATGTAGATCCAGTTAAAGCAGTAGAAATTGCTTATGAAGCAGCTTATAGCTCTCCTTATCTACTTTTAGCTAAACCTGTTGTTGTACTGTTACAAGATAAGCTTGCTCCACAACCTTTTGTTCTGGTACGTATTAGGGCTTATGTTTATGACCATCGCTTTGAGCTTGAATTTCAAACAGATATTACAGTTCGAGCTAAAGCAGAGTATTTACGCCAAGGTTTAATAAATTGGAATAAATATAATTTATCAAAAAATTTTCTAGAATCTTCTGATGATCAAATGAATGCTATTTCATAACTACTAGTTTTGTAGCATTAATTTTTACTTCCTAAAACTTGCCAGTAAAAAATAAAAGCTGGTTCGCTACGAGCAAGTAAAAACGACCATCCATGCTCACCTACAACAAAATGAAAGTCATGCTTTATTTTAGCTTCAGTTAAAATACTGTCTAATAATTGATTAGCTCGCTCAAAACCATATCTATCTTGCTGTCCTATGTCAAAATAAATCTGTAAATTTTTTAACTTAGCAGCATTAGCTTTTGCTAAATAAAGAGGGTTATTTTGTTGGAAATGCTGATTATCTGGTGGGTTGCCATAAAGCTGAGTTGCTATTTCATAACGATATTTAGCCCTTGTGTCTTTTGGCGAGGAAGCAGGTTTTGGCAGTTCCTCAAAAAGTGCTGCACAATGAGCAGCAACACCTATAAAAAGTTCTGGATGCTTAAAAGCTATCAACAATGCTCCATAACCGCCCATAGAAATACCTGCTATCATTCTTTGTTTAGGAATTGTACGGTAGGTTTTATCTACAAAAGGAATAAAATCTTTTACAATTGCATCTTCATAACGAAGCCCCGTTTTAGCATTTGAGATAAAAACTATTTGCTCCATAAGGTAGAGCAATAATATATTCCCCAACTTTATTAGCTTTTCTTAGTTCATCTAACTTAGCTTGTATTCCTCGCCCTTCCCAGTCTTTTTCATCATTAAATAAGCCATGTAAAAAAATAACTATTGGATAACGTCGGCTAGGATTTTTACTATATGACTCAGGTAGTGAAATAGCAAAATCAACTTCTGTTGATAAACTAGCAGAATAAAACTTGCTGTATTGAACTTGGCTAGATGTATTAGCTAAAACACTAGCTGTTAGAGCAAAAAAACATAAACAAAGAAAAACAAGTGATTTTAAGTAGTTAATGAGCATATAACGTAATATTACTAGAAACAAAACTTCTTAAATTAGCTTTTTGCATCATAGCACAGGAATTTTTATAGAAAAACCTCCTCTAACTTTATCTAACTTTGACGAAGAACTATCATAGGGTCAGTTTTTGCTGCTCTTATTGCTGGAATTAAACAAGCAACTAAAGCAATCAGGGTTAGCAACACTAAAACAATAATAAAAGTAAGTGGGTCAGTCGCACTAACACCATAAAGCAGGCTAGAAAGAAATTTAGTAAGGCTATAAGCAGCAATTAGTCCTAACCCTAACCCTACAGCTACTAGTTTCATAGCCTGACCAACAATCATTTTTAATATGTCGGAAGTCTTTGCGCCAAGAGCTATCCTTATGCCCATTTCGCGGCTACGTTGTGAAACAACATAAGACATAGTTCCATAAATACCTATTGCTGCAAGAATTAAAGCTAATATTGCAAAACTACCTAGAATAGTTGCAGCAATTTTTGCAGGAAATAGAGGAAGATTAAGGTGTTGTTTAAGAGTTTTTACGTCATAAAGCGGAAGAGTTGGATCTAGAGTTTGAATATTTTCTCTTAGAGAACCTAAAACGTTTTCAGGGTTGCTTTTAGTTTTAATAATTAAAGTAGCTGGTGCAGTATAATTTCTTAGTATTGGTAAATAGATAGCCAGTTTTTGTTCTTCATTAAGACTATTATATTTTCCATCTGCGCATACTCCAATTATTGTCCAATAAGGATTTTCTGGCCCAGAAAAATTAAAGCGTTTACCTATAGCATCTTGACCATAAAAAAAGCGATGTGCAAAAGTTTCATTAACTATTGCTAAGCGGGAATCCTCATTTTTGTCGTTTTCTGTAAAATCACGACCTCTTAAAGAAATTCCCATAGTTTGAAAATAATCTGGGTAAACATTATAAGGAACTGCTAAGGGTAAATCAGTAGATTTAGCTATTGTTTGACCTTCAATATAAATAGAAGTGTTATTAAATTCTATTGATAATGGTAGAACATTTACTAGAGTAGCAGATTCTATTGCAGGCATAGATTTTGCCATATCAAGAGCTTTTGAGTAAAAAATCTTTCCTTTTTCCTTGTCATAACCTTGTAATGTAAGGTCAAATGAAATAGAGGCAACATTGCTTGGCTCAAAGCCTGGACGCAGGGTTTGAGCTTTCTCTAAGCCATGAATTATTAACCCAGAACTTACTAAAAGTAATAGAGATAGCGCAATTTGAGCAATAACTAGCAAATTACGTAGCCAGGAGCGACTAAACTTCCCTATAGATATCTCATCCTTTAATGCAGCTATTAAATCTGTTTTAGAAGCTTGTAAAGCTGGAAGTAACCCAAAAAATATACCTGTAAAAATAGATAAAACAAAAGTAAAGCTTACAACACGCCAATCTATTGCTAGATTAAATACTATAGGAATATCTGTAGGTAGCTTAAACTTAGCTACAAAATCATTAATCCAAAAAGATAAAATTAGACCTAAGCTTCCGCCAACTATTCCAAGCAATAGACTTTCGGTTAGCATTTGCTTGATTAGCTGAAAGCGAGTTGCACCTAAAGCTATTCTTACTGCAATTTCTTTACGTCTTTCTGTGGCACGTGCTAACAACAAGTTTGCTAAATTTACACAAGCAATTAAAACAACTATTCCCACAACAGACATTAAGATCCAGGAAAAAGCTATAACAGACTCTCTAATTTCTGGAATAAAAAGGCCCGGAGTTGCTAGTTTAATTCCACGACCTTGATTATCGTTTGGATATTCTTCTGCTAGACTTTGCATTATTGATTGAAGTACAGATTCAGCTTGTTGGGAGGGAAGTTTTAGCCGGCCAATAGCAAAAATATTGTCATTAGTACGGCTTTCTATCAAATCTCCTAAAGGCTCAATTTGTTTAGCCATCATCATAGGAGCAAAAATTTCTGCATTATAAGAAACTTCTGTTCCAACAAAATCTTTTGGAGCAACACCAATTACAGTATATTTATTGCCATTAATAAGAACTTGTTTATCAATAATTTGTGGATCTGCACCAAATTTTGTTTGCCAACAACTATAACTTATTACAATTACTGGATATGTGCCAGGTGTTAAATCTTCTTCAGAACTAAACCAACGCCCTTGACTAGGTTTTATTCCTAGAACATCAAAATAATTTCCAGAAACCAAATAACCCCAAAGTCTTTTATTTTGCCCTTGATGATTCATACTTAAGGGAACAAATCTATAAGCCGCCAGATCTATAGCATGTTTTCCTCTATCCCTAATATCTTTATAGTTTAAGTAAGAAAAAATTGTATCCACTTTGCCTTGTTGGATTGTTCCATAAATAATTCTTAGCTCTTCTGGCTTATCAACTGGTAATGGGCGAAGTAGTGCAGTATTAACCAAACTAAAAATAGACGCATTAGCACCAATACCCAAAGCTAAAGAAATTATGGCTATTAAAGCAAATGTAGGAGTTTTTCTTAAACGGCGAATAGCAAAACGAATATCTTGGATAATTTGGTACATAAGATTTATTCCCTTGTGTAAATGTGATTAGAGTAGACAAATATTATGCCAAATAAGTTTTTTATAAGTTATTGAATTTCTTATTGATAGAGAATTGCATACTAACCATAAGGTAATTTCTGTCCGATTTTAAAATAAAAATATCCCAAAAATGGGATTTTGGAAAAGAAATTAAATAAATAGACTTTAATTGTTATTCCCAATGTCCGGGAATTAGCATATCTGCTATGCTGGCTACATTTTTAATGGTTTGGTTGTTTAACCATTCAGAAGCTTTTTGTTTTAAGTTTTCACCTTTGCTATCACCCATCAATTGACCTCGACGATAACAAGCACAATAAGCATAAAGATACATATCTACGGCAATTAACTTAGTTTCAGCTTGTTCTAACTGTAAAATTGCAGTGGCTTTGTCTGCGGTTTGAACTGAGATCATAGCGTAAATAAGTTGGGCAAGTGGCATTGCCCAAGCTACTTGACGATTTTCTATTTCTTGAGCGTCTTGTTTTGCTAAAACAAAAAACTTGTCTTTTTCGTCGCTCTCTAAAGCAATGGCTAAAGCACATCGTGCGTGTAAATAAAAAGTTTCTAGTAAAAATACTTCTACTCTTAATAACAAAGATTCTGTTAATTTAGACCAAGATTTATCTACCATTTCCCATGCTTTTACTGCTTGCTGGTTGTAAAGTGCAATCTCAATATTAGCAAATAAACTCCAGTAATGTTGCATATAAAAACTTTCTTGTGACCAGTTGTTAATAGCTTCTTTTACTTGTTTTTCTGCAATATTTGGTAGATCGTCTGCTAGTGGGACAATATAAAATCTGGAATAAATTAAGGCTACTACCCAAAGATTGCTTCTTTCCTGTACTTCTTTTAATAAACTTGGTAGCTGATAAGCAATTTCTTTAATCTCTCCTAAGTAATATAAAGCTCGTAATAGATAAAGCTTAGTAGCATCTATTTCCCAAGGAACATTAGCGCACTGTTCCCGGAAAATTTTTTCGGCCTCTCTCATAAATTGACAGGTTTCTTTCCACTTACCATTAAAATAAGAAATAGAACCTATTACTAATTTATATAAACCTAAAGTATGTATATTAGGAGATTTAGTTAATAGTTTATCTAGATATTCAACTATTTCAAATACATTATTTAAGACTGCTTTACCGCCAGCAGCACGATGTCCTACTTCCATAGCAAGAGCGCGGGAAATTCTATAAATCTCTCCACTTTCTAAAGCTAATAATAAATGTCGTGCTTGAAATTCTGCTGCTCGAATTGTATCAATAAACGTAAGACCGATAACAATTGACCAACAAGCATCTATAGATAATTTTTCTTCTGTGGAAAGTTCTGATTCTGCTCTTTTGCTAAAATTAAAACCACGAGTAGAAATTTCTGTTCGTGTAGCAAGCATAGAACTAAAAGCTTCTTGGGGTGTAGTAGGAAGTTGCATTCCTAAAGCGTTAAGTATTGTATTAAATAAAGATAAGCCTTCTGTAATTAAGCCTGAAACTAAGAATTGTTCTGCTGCACGACGTTGTAAATCTAGCCATTCTTCTACTTCTGCTTCTTCAGAGGCTAGCAGAAAGACTTGTGCGGCTTCTGCTCCACGTCCAACACAGGAAAGAACGGTGGCTAGTTTAACTTGTAAAGTTTTAAGACTTTCTACAGCAGTATCTTTATTATATAAATTAATACAAATTTGGTAGAAATGAGCAGCTTGTTCAAAGGCTAATGCTTGTCGGGCTTTATCTCCAGCAATCAGCGCATATTTAGCAGTTTTTTCTAAATCGCTAGATTGTAAAAAATGGACTACTAAAATTTCTGGATCAATACTAGTAAAAGCTTCTAAGGCTAAAGCTAGTTTATGATGATATAGTTGCTTTTCACTAGTTGTTAAATAACGGATGATAGCTTCCCTAATACGGTCATGATAAATTTCTAGCTCATCATTAAAATTTTCCCGAAATCTAATTAAATGTTGTGAGCGTAGAAGCGAAATAGCAGAAAGTTCTTCTTGTTGAAGACCTGCCACCTGTTTAGCTAATTGGCGAAGAATTGGACGACCAGCAATAGCAATTACTTCTAATAAATGTTGGGCTGAGGTTGGAAGGTGCAAAATACGTTCATGAATAACTGCTTCTAGTGATTTTACCGCCTCCGTATTTTCTTTAGTCAATCTTAATTTACCAGAAGAAATTAATTCTCCAGTTTTAGTAACTCGTTTATTTGCTGAACCTATAGGAATATGTTGGACAAGTTCAACAATAAAAAATGGGATTCCAGCCGATTCTTCTGCAATTAAATCTGCAAACACAGAAAGAATTTCTTCATTTTCACCTAACAATTTTAATGCTAATTCACGCGATTCTTCTTCGGAAAGTTTATCAACTTCTATATGCCAAGAATTAACTGTTGATTCTTTTGGTAGAGCTAAAAGGGCTTTTAAGAAAACATTATGCTTTTCTTCACTGCGATAAGTAGCAATTAGCAAAATTGATGGAGGATCTGGAGGGCGGAAAACTTCTTGAACTAATGCAATACTATCTCCATCTCCCCATTGCAAATCATCAATAAATAATACTACTGAATATTTTTGGCTTAAATTAATTAATAGCTGTCGTAAGGCTGTAAAAGCACGACGGCGAAGCTCTTGTGTATCAGGGATTTTAAGGACTTTTTTATATTCTTGGCGAATGGTTGGAATAGATTTTAATACTGGAAAAAGTCGGGTTAAGGCTAAAAAATCATCAGGTAATAACTCAAGTAATAAACTTTCAGATAAAAATTTTAAGTATTGTGCTAGTGAATCTATAAGGCTGTCAAACACCTTGTAGGGCATAGATTCTTGCTCATAACAACGACCGGATAAAATTAAAACATTGGAGTTTAAAGATTTAGTTTGTGCTAAAAAATAGCGTGCTAAAGAGGTTTTACCCATTCCAGAAATACCATAAACATACGCAATTGCTGGGCCAGCAGATTTACTGTGATTAAATGCGGCAGTTAAAGAACTAATATGGCTATTTCTTCCAACAAATACATTTGTAGCAGGTGAAAAACGTTTTGTTAAAGTCGAGCTATTTTTATCCTTAAAGCTTTCTATTATTTCTAGTCCTGTGGGTCGATTTTGTGGGTCTCTTTGAAGTAGAGCTAAACATAGGTCTGCTAAATCTGTTGGTAGACCTTCTACTATTTGATTAGGGGAAACAGGGTCTAAAAATTGCTTTTTGTTTAATATTTCAAATAATTTACCAGAAAAAGGTAATTGTCCAGTCAAAGCTTGATAAAGTATTACACCAAAACTATACCAATCACTTGCAGTAGTAATTGGTAAGCCTGCTGCTTGTTCTGGGGACATATGCGTTGGTGTACCAACTAGGTCAATCTCCAGATTTTCAAGAGTTTGTTCTATCACTAGACCAAAATCTAAAATTACAACTCTTCCAGAATCAGTAACTAAGACATTAGAAGGTTTTAAGTCTCGATGTAGCTTACCGATTTTATGAAGTGCGTGAATACCTGCTGCTAATTGTTTTAAGGCTTCTCTTAGTCGATCTATTACGCCAGGTGTAATAGCAATCTTTCTTGGAGAGTTAGTAGTGTTAGTAGAGCTTACTTGATGAATTTTTGGTATATTTTTTGATACAGTTGATTTATTAATTGTTGTTGTAGCAGCATCTAAGATAGTTTGTTGAGAAGAATTATTAGATAGATTACTATGTTTATTTTTTCCATAAACATAATCAATAAAGCTAACACCATCAATTAGTTCCATAGTAAAAAAACATTGATTTCCATCAGAAATTAGCTCATAAAGATCAACTAAATTAGGATGGTTAACTTCAGCTAATGCACGAAATTCTTGCTTAAATCTATAAAGAGCTTCAGAATTTTGCTCATAAAGAACTTTACGTAATTTTTTTAAGGCAACTACACTATTATTGATTTGGTCATAGACTTGATAAACAACTCCAAAAGTCCCTGAGCCTATTAAGTTTTGAATTAAAAATCTATTAGTTCCAAGAAAATCTTCAGATTTTATAAGAGACATAAATTAAAAGCTTTCTTCTTGGGTAGTAAAAGTTCACAAGTACGCTAGCCATTAGATTATGCAAAATATAGCATATAAAAAACTACTTAGACTAAATAAAATTAAGGTGAGTTTTGGGAAGCGGTCATCTTGTTTCTATCCTTCAAAATAACCGCTAGTTGTAGAGTTTAGAATTACTTATTACATAATAGTTAAGTCTCTTTAAGCCCTGTAAGGGCGACATAGTCTTTTAATGCTAAGAAAATACTCTGTCGCCCCTCTGGGGCTTTTGGGAATATTATGTTATCATACGTAGGGTTTCAACCCTATATTACCTATCTGTCGCCCCGCTGGGGCTTAAGATTAAAATATCAGAATATTTAAGTTACAGTGTACTTATTGAGCTATACCTAATTGAGTAAGTATAAATGTATAGTTAAAGGCTACTTCCTTAAATCTGTCATAACGACCTGATGCACCGCATAATGCGCCAGCTAAGTTAGTTTTTAGAAGTAATAAATTGTTGTCAGTTTTAGTTACACGAAGTTTTGCTACATATTTAGCTGGTTCCTAATACATTACTTGGCTATCATTTAATGAAGTTTTTACTAAAATATTAGGATAAGCTTTAGCTGCAATGTTAGTGTATGGGCAGTAAGACTTTAAGTAATCATACTCATTTTTCACTTTAGGATTACCCCATTCTAAAAATTCACCTACGGTTAGAGGTAAAGTTTCATCTAACATTGTGTTAATTACGTCAACAAAAGGCACTTCAGCTATAGCTGCTTTAAAGAGTTCTGGACGCATATTAACAACTGCACCTATAAGCAAACCACCTGCGCTACCACCTTGGATTACTATTCGATCTTTACTAGTATATTTTTCATTAATTAGATATTCTGTGACATTAATAAAATCGGTAAAAGTATTACGTTTAAGCATCATTTTACCTTGGTCATGCCAGATTTGACCTAAATCACTACCACCACGAACATGCGCACGGACAAAGATTACTCCACGATCAATTAAACTTAAAGATGCTGAAGAAAATGTAACAGGAGTTGTAGCACCATAAGCACCATAAGCACTTAAAAACATTGGACGAGAGCCATCTTTTACCAAATCTTTTTTATAGACCATTGAAACAGGGATACGCGCACCATCTGTTGCAGTGACAAAGATTCTTTCAGATTTATATTGTGTTGGATCATAACCTCCAATAACTTCATCTTGTTTTAATAATTTACGATCGCGCTTGTCCATATCATAGTCAAAGACTGAGTTAGGAGTAACAAAGGATTGATAAGAAAACCTAAAAATGTTGGTGTCAAATATACGGTTAGCATTACCAAAAACTGAATAAGCTGGCTCAGGAAATTCAATAAAATGAGTTTGTTTATTAGATAGGTTTGAAATAAGAATTTTTTGCAGACCATCTTCACGTTGATAAACTATATAGTGGTTAGCAAAAAACTGCATTCCTTCAAGTTTAACTTTTTCTTTGTGAGGGATTATTTCTTGCCAATTGTTTTTATCAGAATTTTCAATTGCAGAAGTAACTAAACGGTAATTCTTGGCTTCTAGATTTGTAAGAACATAAAAATTTTGTCCGCTATGGTGGTCTAAAGAATATTCATGACCTTCTTCACGTGCTAAGAATACCTTGAAATTGCTATCAGGTTTATTGCTAGGTATATAGCGAACTTCAGTAGTAGTAGAACTACTAGAAACAGAAAAGATATAATCATCACTGCTAGATTTACTTAGACCTAAACCATAGAGTTCATCTTTTTCTTCAAAAACTAGGTCGTCTTTTTCACTACCTAATAGGTGTTTATAAAGTTGATAGGAACGTTTAGTTTGAGGATGTTCTACAACATAAAATAGAGTTTTATTATCTTCTGCCCATAAAACAGTTGTAACACGTTCTCTAGTTTCAGGATAAATTTTACCTGTTTCAAGGTCTTTGATAAAAAGCTGATATTGTCTAAACCCATTATTATCAGTAGTGTAAGCTAATTTTTTTCCATCTGGGCTAATGTCCAAGTCACCTAAAGACATAAATTTCTGACCTTCAGCCAATTTATTTAGGTCTAAGAGGATTTCTTCTTTAGCCTTTGTATCAGCAGCTAGCTTGCGGCAAAGGATTGGATATTGTTTACCTTCTTCTGTTCGGTTGTAATAAAGATAATCCCCTTCACGGTAGGGAACAGAAAGGTCTGTTTCTTTAATTCTACTAACGATTTCTTTATAAAGATTTTGCTCAAATTCTTTATAAGGCTTCATTACAGAATCTGTATAAGCATTTTCTGCTTCTAAATAAGAAATAACTTCAGGATTATTTTTTTCTCTTAACCAGTAATAATTATCTGTTAATGTATCCCCATGTATTTTGTTAATCTTTGGAACTTTTTTAGCTATTGGTGCTGTGATATTACTTTGTGCCATAGTTAAACTAAAACTCCCGAAGGTAATTAAAAAAATAATTAAGAGGAAAAACTTTTTTCTCATACGCCTCCTAATAAAAATAAATTATTTTTCATCTGTCTTCAAAATCATAAAAGTAGCAGTAGCAGTAGCATAAAGCTTGCCTGCGTTATCTAAAAGTTTTCCTTGTGTTACAGATGTTTGTTTACCTAAGTGAATTACTTCACCTTCACAACGTAACAAACCAGATTTTAATGTAATTGCACGAAGGTAATTAACTTTAATCTCTAGTGTAGTACAAAATTTTCCTTTTGGCAGTAAGGAATGGATAGCACAAGCCATAGCAGCATCTAAAACGGTTGCTGCTACGCCTCCATGAACTACACCTAATGGGTTATAGTGGTATTCAGCAGGTTCAAATGTGAATACAGCTTTACCTTCAATTACTTCAGTAAGCTTAAAACTTAAAGAGCTAGCGATAGGAGGGTTTTTTTTAGTTTCAATCATTAATTTTAGAAATGCTAGCCCATCCATTTCTGCTGATATTTTTGCTACTTCAAAAGGATCTTCCCAAGTTACTAGACGACTCCGAGTTTTATTATCTATATTATCCATTAAGCATAATACCTGCTAATTTATAAGTTTTAAGATTGGTTAATTTGTATATTACAATCGGGACAAAAGATTTTTATTATTTCTGTCATTTGTTCTGAGCCTAATTGTCCTACCCAAATACCTTTAATGCTACCGTCTGAACCAAGAGCAATTGTAGTTGGTATGTCAGGAATATGGCAGCCAAAACGTGCATCTACATCAGGCATTACAGCTACCTTAAAAGGTATATTTAGCTCTTTAACACTAAATTCTGTTGCTGCTTTTGGTTGTACGGATAATGCAATAACAGGAATATTACGTTCACGGAAAAAACCGCTATAAAGCGTAGTTATACGAGGCATAGTAGCATGGCAAACAGGGCAACTTGGAGCATAGACCATTAGAAGTTGGCCTTGTTTATCTAAACGTGAGCCAATGGTTAAGTTATTTCCACCAATATCTGTAGTAAGAATTTCTGGTATTAAAAGACCAACCTTAATGTTTTCTTTTTTATCTAGTAAAACGGTATCAGGTTTATTTGTTGTGTTTGTTGGTGTTTGGCTTGTCTGAGGGTTTGTTGTAGAAGGATTGGTTGAATTTTGAGTCTCATTTTGACAGGCTGTAGCCAACAAAAATACTACTAAAAAGAAATAGAAAAAACGTCTTGCTAACATAAATTAAAATTTTCCTAAAAATTAACAATTTCTAATTCTGCTTATTGTTTGTTTTCTGTTCTAGCCGTTGGATCAACAGCTTCTACTGTTGGTGGTAGGGCTGTTAAAAAGAATGTTTGTACTACCGGATCATAAACATCTTGATCACCTTTATAAAGTATATTGATACGGGATTTTGGTACTTCTTCAACTGCTTTAGGCGTAAGTGCTTGATTAAATAATTCTTTAGTAGTTGTTTGTAACTCTTTAGCATCCTTACCAACTATATAGAGTTGATTTACTTCGGCTAAGTTACGCACAGCTTTTTGTGCTGAAGTAGTTCCATATTTTGAAAAAGTTATTTTCATTCCTAGCTCAGCAAAATAAAATAGTAGTGGATTACTTAAGCTAGAAAAATCTTTCATTTTAAGTTCTAAATAACGTCTAACATCTGGATAAACTGCATCAACAGCAACAGCTTTTATTGAAGGATCTTTGCTAGCAGCAACTAAAGAAGCATAAGCACCAAGACTAACCCCAAAAAGTCCTACACGATTTTTGTCAACTAATGGCTCACCATTTGGATCTTTAAGAGTTTTTGCCTGCTCTATTCCTGCAAGTAAATCGTCTACTTCATCATCACCTAAAGAAGTTTGCTCTACAGCACTTTGCCCATGTCCTCTTAAGTCATAAAGCAAGACATGATAGCCAGAACTGTATAACAAGACAGCTAAACTAATTTGGTCAACCATATTTTGACCATAACTATGACTTAGAACAATTAAAGGTGCGCCTTTTGGCCCTTGAAAAAGCCAACCATCTGCTTTGCCTCCGCCTTTTAATGACCAACTAACATCTTGCTTAGTTATAGGGACACCTATTAACTTATAATCCTCTAAGCTTACGGCATAGGTAGTCTTTTGGGGTTTAGTAAGAGATTTTATTGTGTAAAATGTAAGTGACAGCATTAATACTACAAATGCTGTAACAATAGGTAAGACAAATTTACCAACAGTAATAAGAACTTTTTTTTGCTGTCTACTCAGCATTATGGTCTCCAATTTTGGGGAAGATTGATTAGAAATTATTAGCAAGAATTTTGCTAGCCCATTATATCAATTTTTCTTTTATCAAACAAAACTTCACTTCCTTGGAAAACAATAAAAATAAATAATCTAAGACAAATAATGGCTTACTAAATCAAAGTCAGTAGGAGTATTGATATTAGTAAAAAAATGCTCTGCTCCTGGTAAGTCAATAAAATCCTTAAAAAACACTATTTTTGTTTTTACCAAAGAAAATAAATTTTTAGGAGCAAACTTTTTTTGATCAAGCAATGCTAAGATATTCTCTTGACAAGATTTATGGTAAAGAGCGCAAAGCGGTTGTAGTTGTTTATCTTTGTCCATTGGTACACAAACTTGATAATTGTTTCCTTGTTCAATTAAAAAAAGCAGTAATTTACTTGATACAAGAGGCATATCACAAGCAAGGGTAAGTATATAGTCAGTAGTAGAATAATGTAAGGCTGAATAAATCCCCCCCAATGGCCCACAATCAAGGCGCAGGTCTGGATAAGAGGTTACTTTTAGATCGCTATATAGCTCAGGAGTATTGGTAATAATTGAAACATAAGGAGTTATACTTGAAAGGCTTTTTATAGGGTATTCAATTAATTTACGGCCAGCTAAATTTAGTAGGGCTTTATTTTGTCCCATTCTTTGACTTTTACCACCAGCTTGTATAAAGGCAGAAACACATGGCTTGACGGGCATAAAAAAAACCGTTATTGATTGAAATTTCTTAAAAACAAAAGCATTCTAACTGATGAGAAAACAGAAGATAAAGAAAATAATTTTAACTATTAACTTTAAGAAGGGGTTTTTTATTTAAAATGGATCAGTCAAGTGTATTAGAGCTATTTACTGAGCGGGGAGCATTATTATCAGGGCATTTTTTACTAAGTTCAGGGCTACATAGTGCTAAATATTTACAATGTGCCTTGGTGTTGCAATATCCAAAAGATGCAGAAAGTTTGGGAGAGCATTTAGCTAAACGCTTTTATACTCAAAAAATAGATTTAGTGGTTGCTCCTGCTTTAGGTGGTGTAATTATTGGACATGAAGTTGCACGCAATCTTTCAGTAAGAGCAATTTTTACTGAACGTGAAGCAGGACAAATGCAGCTAAGACGAGGTTTTGAAATAAAAGCAGGTGAAAAAGTTTTAGTAATTGAAGATGTTATTACTACAGGTAAATCTACTAGAGAAGTAATTGAAGTAGTAACAAAATTAGGTGGGGAAGTTGTTGGAAATGCTTCTATTATTGACCGTTCAGCAGGTAAGGCTGAACTTCCCTTTATACCAGTGTCTTTAGCCGCTTTAGATGTTGCGACCTACTCGGCGGAAAATTGCCCAATGTGCCAAGAAGGATTACCACTAGTAAAACCAGGTAGCCGGCAAACTTCTGATAAATCCAAGTAAATAGAAAATTAATAATTAATGCGTAATATTAAACTTACCTTACAATATGATGGGACTAATTATTGTGGCTGGCAAATTCAGCCCAATGGAACTACTATTCAGGGAATTTTGACAGAAATATTAAGACGTATAACAAGCGAGAAAATAATATTACATGGTGCAGGCCGTACTGATGCAGGAGTTCACGCTTTTGGACAAGTAGCTAGTTTTTTAACAGAAAAACAGATTGCTTGTGATAAGTTAAAACGTGCAATTAATGGTAATTTACCTTTAGATATTCGTGTTAGCAGTGTTGAAGAAGTCGCACAGGATTTTCATGCTAGATTTTCAGCAAAAGGAAAAAGCTATCGTTATCAAGTTGGGATAGGAGAAATAGTTAGTCCTTTTAAGTATCGTTACTTTTATCATTATCCATATAAATTAAATTTACTTAACTTACAAATAGCAGCTAGTAATTTAATTGGGACACATAATTTTGCTGCTTTTGCTACAGCACCAGAAACACATTCTTGTATCCGCACTATTACTAGTATTGAGATAGAAGAAAAAGAGGATAAGTTAATTTTTCAAGTTTCAGGTAATGGATTTTTGCGTTATATGGTGCGGACAATTGTTGGAACGCTACTAGAAGTTGGGCGAGGCAAGTTAGAGGTAGAGAAAATTATTAAAATCTTACAGTCTCAAGATCGTAGTCAAGCCGGGCCAACGGCCCCGGCTTGTGGTTTAACTTTGCTCAAGGTAGACTACTAGTTTGTCAATTTACAAAATTACAAAAAAATCAAATTTTTTCAGTAACTTGACATCGCACTTTCGCTTTTGGCTTTGATATAATCTTGCGGCCAATCTTAACAGGGAAACATAGGTAAATGTTCGATTTTGAAGGTGTTATTGAACGCGGCTCGCGCGATGAGTTCCTACTTAATCAAATAAACTCAGAAAAAATGCCTCAACATATAGCTATTATTATGGATGGCAATGGTCGTTGGGCGGCTAAACGTGGTCGTCCTCGTGTAGTTGGACATCGTGCAGGTGTGCAAGCTGTACGTGCAACAGTAGAAACAGCAGCAAGGCTAAAACTTAAAGCTCTTACCCTATATGCTTTTTCTGTAGAAAATTGGAAACGCCCTCATTTAGAAGTTGTTACGCTAATGAGCTTGCTAAAAGAATTTTTACGCTCTGAACTTGCAGAAATTAAACGTAATAACATTCGTTTTGTAACGGTTGGACGTACAGAAGAGCTAGATCGCTCAATCCAAAAAGAAATTAAATTTGCTCAAGAACAAACCGCCGCTAATACAGGAATGGTATTAAATATTGCCTTAAATTATGGTGGGCGCAATGAGCTTATAGATGCTTTTCGCAGACTTCATTTAGATTATCTTAAGAATGGGCGCAGTGCTTCAGATATTACTGAACAAGAAATTTCCCGCTATCTTTATACTTCACAACTTCCTGACCCAGATCTACTAATTCGTACTAGCGGGGAAATGCGGATTTCTAATTTTCTTCTTTGGCAAATTGCTTATACAGAAATTTATGTAGTTGATACTTTATGGCCTGACTTCTGCCGCACAAACTTATTTGAAGCAGTAATTGAATATCAAAAACGTGAGCGACGTTATGGAGGTCTGGCCCCAGTTGAGCAGCCTGCCGCAAGGGTGGCAAAATGAAACGGGTTGTTTCAGGACTAGTGCTAGTTTCTTTATTAGGCTTTGCTATTTGGAGTCAAAACCCTTATTACTTCTTAACTTTAGCTGTTATTGTACTTGCATTAGCTCTTTGGGAATTTTTCCAGTTAGCAAAAAAGGTTGGTTCTAACCCTCATCAAATCCAAGGTTATTTAGCTGCTTGTGCAATAGTTTATGCTGTAACCCAAAATAATAATCCAGAAAAAATAATTATCCCTACAATAGTTGTTTTACTTACTACAATGATGATTACTTCTCTTTTTGAAAGTAAAACATCAGAAGATTTTGCTAAGGTTTTAAGCTCTGTTGCTGCTACCTTGTTGGGTGTGTGTTATGTGGTTTTACTAGCTAGCTTTTTACTAGCAGTAAAATTTACTGCTAATCCTTATCCTAAATCTAGCCAACTACTTTCCTTATTTTTTCTAATTATTGTGGCTAGCGATACCGGGGCTTATTACGTAGGTAGAAATTTAGGAAAAAATAAGCTAGTGCCATTAATTTCACCTGGAAAAACTATTGAAGGCTCTATTGGTGGCCTATTTGGTGCAATTATGGCAGCTTTAGTTAGTAAATATACTTTCTTCCCCCAACTACCTTTGCATCATGTACTAATTTTAGCTGTAGTAATGAATATTATTAGTCAGATGGGGGATTTATTTGAGTCGCTGCTTAAACGTGGTGCAGGTGCTAAAGATGCTGCCTCAATAATTCCAGGTCATGGAGGATTGCTAGACCGCTTAGACAGCGTACTTTTTAACGCCCCAATACTTTATTACTACTTCCTTTTTTTACTTCCAAATTAATTAACCTATAAAGACAAAATTTGAGCTAACTTAAATAGCTCCATATCTATAGATTTAGTTTTATTAGCAATTTCTGAAAGCGGGGTAGCTGATATATTACCATTTATCCAACCTACTAAAACACCATGTTGACCTTGACTTAAGTATTCTACAGCACCGGCTCCTAGTCTAGTAGCAAGTATGCGATCAAATGCACCTGGTGAGCCACCACGTTGAACATGTCCTAGTTTAGTAAGCCTTAAGTCAAAACCAAGCCTTTTTCCATGTTCTTTAAAGTAGGCTATTAAACTTTCGGCATTATTTTTTGCTCCTTCAGCTACGACTATCAAAGCATGAGCTTTTCCTCTTTCATAAGAACTATGAATTTGTTCAGCAATTGTTTCTGGATCAAGTTCTGCTTCAGGAATAACTATAGCTTCAGCACCACCAGCAATGCCGGCCATTAGTGCTAAATAGCCACAATTTCTTCCCATCACTTCTAAAAGAAACCCTCTTTTATGAGAAGATGCTGTAGTTTTAAGTCGGTCAATTGCTTCAAGTGCAATATTTAATGCCGTATCAGTACCAATAGTAATATCTGAGCCACACAAATCATTATCAATTGTTGAAGCAATTCCCACAACAGGAAAACCTAGTTGGGAAAGTGAATAAGCTCCAGTTTGTGAACCGTTTCCGCCTATAACTACTAAAGCATCAATTTTATTATCTTTTAATGCTTGCAGAGCTTTTTGCTTTCCTTCTTCATTACGCATTTCTGGGCAACGAGAACTACCTAACATTGTCCCACCTCTTTGAATAATTCCACCTACATCACGCATACCAAGCGGGATAATATTGCCATTCAATAAACCTGTGTAACCATAGCGAATACCAAAAGTTTCCCAACCTTTTTCTAAGCCTGTTCTTACTACTGCACGAATAGCAGCATTCATGCCTGGAGCATCTCCACCACTGGTTAAAACTGCAATTTTTTGGATTTGCATAATTACTTCCTCTTATTTTCTTTTGTGTTAACTTCCTCAGATATTGGTTAATAACTTGCTATTTATTAACCAACGCAATAAACGTGCCATTCTAGCATGCTAAATTTTATTGATAAAGCTTGTTAAAGGTGGCTAAGTTTTGAAGCTTTTTCAAAATTTATATAAAAAACAATTTTTCTGATTCTATTGCTGCTCCTTGTTCTGCTAATTGGAATGAAATGACTGGTAATGACCAAGTTAGATTTTGCCAACAATGTAGCTTAAATGTTTATAACCTTTCTAATATGGCTCAAGACCAAGCAGAAGAATTAATTAGAAATAAAGAAGGTCGTTTATGTGTTAGGTTTTATCGTCGTTCTGATGGCACAATCCTTACTCAAAATTGTCCTGTTGGCCTTCAAGCCTTAAAAAAGAAAATTGCTCGTACAGCAACAGCTATTATTTCAGCCGTGTTAAGTTTTGGAGCAAGCTTTGGGATGTTTAGTTATTTAACTAGCAAAAAAACAACAGAACATCCGCTTATGGGATCCGTTGCGGTTAACTACAACCCTAAAAATAATTATGTACAAGGTGAAATGGCAATTGATACTAATCCAATTCCTAAAGATGAATTAGCTAATAGTAATTCTAATAACTGTTCAACTAAAGAGCCTGAGATGGGAAAAATAGTTATGGGCCGAGTTGCTGCTAATCCAGTAAATGAACCAGTAGTAGAAATGGGTGATGTAGTTATTAAAACTATAGTTATTAATCGTAGTGAAACAGAGTTACGACAAGCAGCCACTACGATTGTTGAGCCAAAAATAGAAAATGATTTTACAGGTCAAGTTATAGTAGAAATTGAAGTTGACCGAGCAGGTAATGTTATAAATAGCCAAATTATTAGCGGTGATGAAAAAGTAAATGATGCTTGTTTAGAGGCTGTTGAGCAATGGAAATTCAACACAAACAAGCTAAGAACAGGTTCAGCTAATGTAAAAGGACAGATTTCATTTAGGCTATAAGCCCCTATATTAGTTACGTAAGAGTATAAATTTATATTCTTACGTAACTATACTTTAATTACTTGCTAAAGACACAGTTTTTAAGTTTGTTTCTTCTACAGGATTAACTTGCCAATCTGCAAGCAAAACATTAGCTCCAAATAAAATTAAAGATAGCCAAACCAAATCAGCTACTAGTAAGTGTACTAATTGAAGCCAAGTAGGGGCAAGTAGAGCAATATTTAAGATGCCCAAACTTATTTGCAGTATTGATAGAGCAACAAATGACCAACCAAACCGCTTTGCCCAAATGCTAGGATATTGCAACATCGCAACTATAACTAAAGAAAGAGAGATACTAACAGAAATTACTGCAATTATAGGATGAAAAATACGTAAGCGGATTAAAAGATGTGCTGTAGGTGAAAGGTCAGCTTTTAGAGCTTGTTCTAAAGAATGAGCAGGAAATAATGTGTCCCCAAGTGCTGCTACAGCCCCACTCATACCTAAAAGCATTATTAATAATAGACAGGCAGTTATACCTAAACTAAGCATTGGACGCGATTTTAACCTTATTGCCGGGCCACCTGATGCCCACCAAGCTGTTAATGTTAATGCTGCTAATAATAAGAATGTATTAACTAAATGAACAGACATAAACATTGCACGAGCAATAGAAGCATTATCGGCTACTAAGCGAAACAAAACTAATCCTGCTCCTACAGCAGCTTCTAAGAGCATAAAGAGCATAGAAAGTTTAGCTCCAAGTCTGACAGGATGTTTTTTCTGATAAAGCCGGTGCGACCAAATCAGCAGTGCTACTACCATTAGTAATGCTACACCACTAGTTAATCTATGGGTAAACTCAATTATGGTTTTTAGCTCTGGGGCTGTTGGAATTATTTCACCATTGCAATCAGGCCAATGACTACCACATCCATCACCCGAACGGCTAGAACGAACATAAGCACCCCAAACAATTACGGCTAAGTTATAACCTAGCACCCCCCATGCATATATTGCTAATTTGTTTAGTTTTAATAACACAGCCAAATCCTTTAATAACTTAATTTAACCCAATTATTGTGTATTCTCTTGGGTGTTCTACTGTAAAAGTAAGAGAAAATTCTTTTTTCTCTCCTGTTTTTAAGTCCAACTCCCATTTTATAACCTGCAAGTCATCTTGTTCAGTAGGTTTTGGAGAAATTTCACTGTTTTTAATCTTTATTTGCTCGTGTGAAGCTATAGGGAGTTGATCAAAAATGCTTATTTTAATTGGCTTAGTTATATTATTAGTAATAGTATTAGTGTAGGTAAAAGTAATACGTTTGCTGCCTCCAAGAAAAGTTTTGCTTACAGTGCGCTGAGTTAGCTTTCTTTCCGCTTTAATTCGGCTATCAACCCCTAGTTGCAATTCAAATTCTTCATTAGGGGCAGTTAATTCTATCTCTGTATTTCCAACAAAATGTGCTTCATGAAAAATATTTGCTTTACCTGCTAAAAATAAATATGGAGAAGTGTTTTTTATTTTTGCTCGTAAATATACTTCGTGTGCTAATTTAGGGACAGTAACATAATCTAAATTAGTTTCCAGAGGAATTATTGCAATAGTTGTTTTATGTGGTGAGCCATCATTAGGAATATCAGTAGATTTTGGCACTCGATAAGTAACAGATGAACCAGAACTATTTGTTTCTATTGTAGTTGTTGATATTTGTGCTGGTTCAGCTAATACGTCTGATAAAGCTAGGTCTTCATCTTCTGAGGATTCTTCTAAACGTCGTCTAACGGCCCCACCAAATGCTGCTAAAGGGCCAGCGGATTTAGCCATTGATTGAGGTGGAGGATATACAGGAGGAGAATAAACCCTTAAGTACCAAGGAGATAATTCTGGAATTGTGCTAGTTGTTGCTACTTGTGCAGTGGAAAGTGACAAGTTAACTTCTTTCCATTCTTCGCCAGTTTGTTGAGTAATACTAGCTAGATAGCTTAAAGTAACCTTATCTTCTATTAATCGAATATCATATAAAGGCTGCCAGGATGCTCCGCTAACTAAATAAAATATATCTAAGAAGATTTCAGCTTCGCTAGACATTTCTACAAAAATTTGTATTTCCCAGCGTAATTTAACATCCTTATTTTGTAATTTATCTAGTTCATATTTGGTTATAGCTATTTGTTTTGCTAAATCACTTTGTTTTTCTTTAAATTCTAGCTCTTGTTTATAAGTATTTTCTAACTCCTGAGTTAAATAATTTAGCGTTTTATCTAAATTCTCTATTGAGTTTTTGTTGTAGCTTATAGACCTTGGGAAAGTTGTTCCAACAGATGTTTGTAGTTGGTTGAGTAAGGATAATTTACCGCTAATTATCTTAGCTTCAGAATTTAACTTTTGTTCTTCTAGTTGTAAATTTTTTAAAACTTTCTCTAGTTCAGCTATTTTAGCTTCTGGAGACTCGCTTAACATTTGTTGGTTTACTTCTACAGCAATAATTTTTAACTCGCTACCTTGCCCATTTACACGTACAGAGTCGGATAAAAAAGTGTCAGGTAGGTTATTGATTACTAAAGTATGGTTTCCACTTGTTAATTTAGTTTTGATCTGACGAGTCACCCTAGCATAGCTAGTATAAACTGTAACACTAGTTATAGTTGTTTCTAAAATAGTCATATTCTACCTAAAAGTTTATGGATTATTACTAAAAATAGAGAAATTATTTTTTAGTAAAATTGTTGTCAAGTGTGGAGAAAGTTCTTCCATTGGAATTTCAAAAGCGGCTATAAATTTATCAAAAACTGTTTGTTCGGGAATATCAATTTCTTGGTCAGAAATAGCACATTCAAATATATTAAGTAAAATACATTTTTTTTGTAGATGGGAAAGAACAGGTGCTACTTCTAGTAAGAAATGATCTAAAGAATTACGACTACGATAATGTAAGGCTAAGTCGAGAGATTTTTGGTTAATTGCTTGTAGGCTAAGGGGACCGGTTTTAGTGCTACCAGTAATAGTTAATAGTCGTGCAATTTCTTGACTTTCAATTTGTTCATCAGCCGAAATCATATAAAGCATAGAAATTAAAAAGGCTCGAGCAGGGGACATTGTGCTGCTTGTATCGTGTTTTAATATCTCCAAAAATTTCATGACAACCACTCCAAAGGAAAATAATTTAAGGGGAAATTTATAGGGATATATTAAGACTATTTAGCAAAGAGACAAAGATTTTTATTTTAATAATAGAGATTTGCAAATTATTTTAGCTTTTCAAAAGTACCAGTACGGAAAATACGGTTATATTGACTACGTTTATTTGGATCAATCAAAGTTTCAAAAGCTTCTTTTAAGCGGGAAAAAATCTTTTTTAAGTCAGTCTGTAAACTAGGATTGTAGCTAGATAAATGTAAGTATTTACTAGGGTTAAATTTATTAGCTAGCTCTCTATAAGCTGCAATTACTTGTTCTGATGTAGCATCAGAGCTAATGCCAAGTACCGCAAAATGTGTTCCATAATCAATAGTTCTTAACATACTCTCTACTTCATAGCAAAGTTGCGCTGCTGCCTGAAAATCAATAACTGGCGTATTAGCAGGCTCAACTTTTGCTTGTTGTGGAACACTTGGACTTGATAGAGATTGTGAGCTTGATAATGGTTTAGATACTTGTTGAAAACTTGAGCTTGGTTGTTGAGGGACAATTGCTGGTAATGGCTTAGGTGTAAGAGCTTGAAATAATGAGGGTGTAGATGATGGAGTTGGTTTAGTTGTAGAATTTATATTGGGTCTAGCAACAGATTGCTCCTCTGTAATTTTGATAGTTGGGGCTGAACTAGGAGAAGATAAGGAACTAGGAAAAGTTGTTGAGTTTGAAGAAACTGTTTTAGCAGAAGGTGTATTACTAGATGGATAAGATGGATTATTAGAGCTAGGTGTACTAGGAAGACCACTAGTTATTTTAGCAAATGCTCCTGATAAAGATGGCCTTTGAGGTGCAGGAGATTGAAGAGTGTTGTTTATAACACTTTGAGCTTTGCTGTCATTTATATTAACTAATACTGTTTCAACTTGATTTTTATTATTAATGCTAACATCAGTATTAGTATTGTTAAGTGATGCTAGCCTCTTTTTTAAGGTTAAAGTGTTAGGTAATCTAGCTTCTACTTGAGTGGTGACTAATTCTTTTAATAATGCTAAAAGTTGAGGGGAGATTTTGCCCATCAATTCTTTATCTAGTTTATCTGTATTAGAATTAGATAGTAGCAATCTAGGTGGAACACCTGTTAATAGATATATTACTGATGCCCCAACAGCATAAAGATCACTTTGTATAGTTGTTTGACCTAGAAATTGTTCTGGAGGTGCATAACCTAATGAGCCTATAACAGTATGATTAGCATTTGGGCTTGCTGCTGCCTGACAAACTGCTCCAAAGTCTATAAGCATTATTCGCCCATCTTGATGACGCATCAAATTATGAGGCTTAATATCTCGGTGAATTACCGGAGGTGTATGACTATGTAAATAGTCTAGTATATCTGCTAAAGAAGCTAATATTGGCATTACCTCTTCTTCAGAAAGAGGGCTTTTACGTTTCTTAAACTCTTCAGAAAGAGTTTGGCCAGGAATAAAATCCTGTACTAAATAAGAAAAATTTTCTTCAGCAAAATAGGCGTAAAGGCGGGGGATACCACTATGATATAAGTTTAATAAAACTTGTGCTTCACGTCGAAATAGTCTTTCAGCCATATCTTTAAGATCCATTGGATCTTCATCTTTTAGGCTTAAGGTTAGTTCTTTTAATATTCTTTGTTCTTCAAAACAATCTAAGTCTTTTACTAGATAAGTAGTGCCAAAACCACCTTTGCCAACCATTTTATCAATTAAATAACGGTGACGAAGTAATGAACCAACAGCTAATGCTTGACAGGTTGGACAGCGGCGATTTCCAACTAAGCCAGATTGACCACACTTAGGATTAGAACAAATAGCACTAGATTCACTTGTTACTATTTGGGCTACACTAAATTGAGTAGTAATTTTTTCGCTCTTTTGCAAATCTTCTGCTAACTCAAGGGCTGTTTGATAGCGTCTTTCTGGTTGTTTAGCAAGAGCTTTATTAACGATTTCTTCAAATTCTATTGGGATGCTAGAGTCTATGCTTGTTAATTTAGGAGGAGGGCTACTTAAATGCCTAAGTGCTAATGATACAGGAGAAAATTCATCAAATGGTAATTGGCCTGTTAGCATTTCAAAAAGAATTACTCCTAAACTATAAATATCAGTTGCTGGACTAACAGGATCATTTTGATATTGTTCAGGTGACATATAATGAGGTGTACCTGCTAAAAAAGTTTGATCTGCTTCATTAACCACTCTTCCAACAATTTCTGCAATACCAAAATCTAATACTTTTACTTGTTCTATACCATCTTTTATATGTATATAAATATTGTCAGGTTTTAGGTCTTTATGAATTATGTTGGATTTATGTGCTGCATCCAAAGCATCACATACTTGAAGCATAATTCTAATTGTATCTTTAAGGCTTAATGCACCATTTGTTTTTAGTTGTTTTCTTAAGGAGAATCCTTCTAGGTATTCCATTACTAGATAAAACGTTCCGCCACTAATACCAAAATCTAAAATAGTCGTAACATTAGGGTGTTGAATACGTGCTGCGGCACGGGCCTCTAGCTTAAACCTTTCTATTGCCGCAGTATCAGTTAAGTATTCTTGACGTAAAAATTTAATAGCTACAGGGCGATCTATAAATATATGATTAGCGCGATATACTAATCCCATACCGCCTTCACCAATTTTTTCTTCTATTTTATATTTACCATCAAATTCAGTACCTATTATTGGTTCCCAAGATTCTTTATTAAATTGGGTGGTGGCATTGGATGTGGATGAATCAGAGTTTTCTGTTTCTAATAAAAATTCTTCAGGTGATGATGCCTGGGTAAGAGAAGCATCTATTATTACTAATGTTTCTTCCGCTTTTTGACGATCATTTCCCATTACAGTTTTTACCTAAGCATCTATTTTGTGTAGAATGTATTATTAGTATAATCTACTTGTTAAATATTATTATTTTGTTATTATTATTTATCTTATTTATTTAGGGTAAACAATTATGTCACTCAGTTGTTAAGTCTGTAAACAGATCTCTGCTATAGAGAAATACTTAGTTATTTTCAAGTAACATTAAAACAACGATAATGACCTATGATCTTCCATTCAAAAAGCCTAGGCTCGGCTTTTGTCCCTGCACCAATGTTATGAATAACTTGGTAAGATTTTCCTGACAAATCAAGTAAATCACTAACTATGCCAATATGTAAAAGTCCATTATCAAGTCGCCAAGCAACAACATCTCCAGGTAGGTAATCTTTGGGATTTTGGCTAATAGCCAATGCGTAGCCTTTACGTTGAAAATACGTCATCAAATTAGCTACTCGACGGTGATCAATATTAGGATCAGGTTTTTTTAAGCCCCAAATTTTAGGATAGAGCTTAAAGTTAGTTTTCATATCATGGTGAAGTTCTTGTTGTAGGTCTATTGAGGCAGCGCGAAACGCTCTAATTATTACATCTGCACAAACTCCACGTTCTAAAGGTACATCTCCATTTGGGTAAGGTAATTTTACATAAGATGGATCATAGTAAACTGTTTGTAAAGTTTGCTGTTCTATTGATGTAAGAATTTTACCTACAGTTGTTTTTGGGTGTTGATGGGGTAGAAAACTAGATTTAGGATAAAAAAATGAGCTACCACTTACACTATAGGATAGAGAAAAAATTGATAAAAACAACAACATTAATTTTTTCATAAATTTTAATTCTTTTGTTGATGATTTGGTGATATTGCCATCATTGTTGCCATCATTGTTGCAATAAGCTTTTCTTCTTTATCTGTAATTGCATAAACTTCACCGTTAGTAACAGAAATTGTTCTACCGCTTTTATTTACTCTACCATGTGCTTGAAATTTTGTTCCTATTGCAGGTGAAAGAAAATTTATCTTAAACTCTATAGTTAACACATCAAAATCAGGTGGAAAAAGGCTAAAAGCTGCATAACCACAAGCTGTATCTACTATACTAGTTATTACTCCAGCATGAATAAATCCATTTTGTTGCGTAAATTCTTTGCTATAAGGAATTTCTATTATTACTTTGCCTGGACTAACTTCTTTTAAGCTAGCTTTAAGAGTTGTCATTAAAGTTTGTTTTTCAAAACTTTCTTTAACTTTATTTTGATAATTAGCATCTTGTGGGATATTTTTAGCCATTTTTAACCTAATTTTTAATTAGTTAGCTTAGAAGTTTATTTTAAGTTTTTTTGCTTGGATTGTCCTACCAAAAAAAAGGTTTTCTTGGTAGGACAATTTTAATTTTTGGAAGGCTTATTTGGTTTTTTCTTTTAGCTCTTTTAGCAGTTCAGCACGAAAATAAGGTGGAGGAATTGTTCCATACTGCATAAAAAGAATATGAAAAGCTTTAGGAGAAAATTTATCACCTAAAAGTTTATTAGCCTCAGCACGTAGCGCGAAAATTTGATCTTTTCCTATCCGGTAAGTAATAGCTTGAGTCGGCCATTTAGAATAGCGAAATATTGCTTTTTCTGAAGAATCACAACTAGCACGTTTAGCATCATTTTTTAATGCTTCGGCTGATTGACATGATCCAGGTTGAAAATCAACTATTTCTGAAAATAAATCTACTGCCTCATCATACTTCATTTTTCCTATATGGATACCAGTATCAATACGTACTCTTAGATCCCGATATAGCTTGCCTTGTAACTGGTAAAGTTTTTCTTCAAGCGTGTAAAATCCATTAGGTGAGTCTGCTTGAGGTTCTGCCATAAGAGCTTCAGAATAAAGACCCCAACCTTCAGAAGCCATTGAATCTTGCCACATTGAAGAGGAATCTTCTACAGCACCAGCAGTTAGCCAACGAACTGGAGAAATGCGATCTCTATATTGGGTCATAACTTTATAATTCCAGTCATGACCTGGAAAACCTTCATGTGCTGAGAGATCCGCAATAGAAGCACGGTTATTAGCCTTTAGTTTTGCCACATCATTATTAGTTGTAGAGACATAAAAACGACCAACACCACTATTCTTAAAAGGCGGTGCAGGATAATAAGCCGCACCATCAATTGAAGATTGTAGTGGGGAGGAGTTTCCACAACTTCTAATTTATAGTCGTTTGGTACATCAAAAATGCCTGTTTTACGTGAATAATCAACTAAGCGAAAGGCTGCTTCTTTGTACCAATTAACCATTTCTGCATCGCTTTTTGGATAATCTTTTGAAAGCTCTTCAATTACTGCATTTACTGCCGCGGGGCCATCTTCGGGAAGTTTTAGATTTTTTTGTTGACCTATTTCACGAGCTAACTTAATCATTTCATCACGAGTAGCTTGGACAATGGGCCAGGCTTCTTCATAAAGTTCAGCCGCAGATTTGTCAATTTTTAAGTTATTTTTTATGGCCCAATTATATTCTTTTTCACCCATCATAAAGCGATCACCACGAAATTGAGCTTTTAGACCTGCCTCATTTTTAGCATTTAAGTCATCAAAAAAGGTTTTTGCTACATAATCTTTTAGCTCTCGATAGGCGGTTGCTGCGGATTTAGCTGATTCAGTAAGTTTTTTTAATAACTCGTCTCGCTCTGGCCCAGAAATTCTTTCAGATGCAATTTTAGGTATTTCTGCTTCAAAATATTTTGCATTTGATTCTGATGTATCAACTCCATTACGCCGTAGCATACGATAATCGGGCGTGTTATTAGCCTTAACACCTGCTTCTAATTGTTCTTGAGCAACTTTTAAGTATTTTGGAACTTCTCCAAGTCGATTTATTAAGAGTTTCCATTCTTCGGCTGTTCCATAGCTTTTTTCTCCTGTTTGAGTCATGCCTTGAAGTTGCCAATCAACAGCGCGAAAAGGTTCATCAATATATGTGTCTAAAGCCCGTTCTTGATAACGGCGTTCTTGATGCTGATGTAAAAGAAAACGAGTCTGTGCTAAAGCTACATTTCGGTCAATTGCTAAAGCAGGAGAAATGGTTTTTTCATCAATTTTTTCAAGCTTTTCTAAAGTTTCTTTTAACCATTTATCTTCTGCTTCTAGTGCAGCGATTGAGTGATCACGCAGTTTTCCATCTACTTCTTTTAAGCTTGCATCAAGTCCACCACCGCCTAAGTAAGTATTAACTGTTGGGTTGCGGCGCAGGAACTCAAGCACATAAGCATTTATAACTTCTTTACAAGCTTTTTCATTCTCAGCAGAAATAGTTGGCTCAGAAGAAGTATTGTTTGGAGTAGGGTTATTACTACATCTAATCACACTAAATGCAAGAATAACTACAATTAAAAATAAAACCGTCTTTCTCATTACAAATTACACCTTTTTAGAAATAGAAAAATTTTGGATTTAGACAAAAAAGTCTGGCAATGGTTCTACACCTGGAGTTGTAGCATATTTTTCAAAATCTCTAACACCTGCACTAGTTAAAACTTCTTCATCAATAAAGAAATTTCCAGTGCATTCACGGCTTGGACGAGTAAGAATATGATGGGCGGCATCTGCCATAATATCAGCCTTTCGAGACTGTCTAGCTACTTCGCTACCACCTAATAAATTTAGTACAGCAGCAGTAGCAATAATTGTTTTAGGCCAAAGTGCATTTATTCCAACACCTTGATCTTTAAACTCAGCAGCCATTCCTAGTACACACATACTCATCCCAAATTTAGCCATTGTATAGGCAACATGTCCAGCAAACCAGCGTGCTTCCATGCTAAGTGGCGGAGAAATATTAAGGATATGGGGCTTTTCAGCTTTTAATAAATGTGGTAAACAAGCTTGTGAACAAGCAAAAGTTCCTCTTGCATTGATTTGGTGCATTAGGTCAAATCTTTTCATAGGTGTTTCTAAAGTACCAGTTAAACTAATTGCACTCGCATTATTTACTAAAATATCAATACTACCAAATTGAGCTAAAGCTTTTTCTACTGCTGCTTGGATTTGATCTTCAAAACGAATATCAACCAAACAGGGAAGTGCTTGGCCTCCTGCTGCTTCAATTTCTTTTGCTGCACTATAAATTGTTCCTGGTAGTTTTGGATGTTCTTCTGCACTTTTTGCAGCAATAACTATGTTTGCCCCATCTTGTGCGGCTCTAAGTGCTATTGCTAGCCCGATACCACGACTAGCACCTGTAATAAATAATGTTTTACCTTTTAATGTACTCATCTTATTTCCTTGTTAATAAATTTTAAGAAATCAATATTAATAATAATGTAATAATAATTAATGATAAAATAGGATGGTAGCTAATAGACTTAAATTTCTACAATTTGTAAATTATTATAAATCAATAGCCTTAAAGTTTACTGCTTGCTTAGTTCAAGACGAATTTGGCGAATTTGCGCAACATGATTTTCACAATGTTCAGCATAAAGACGTACTAGGTCAAGTAATGTCATTTTGCCATGTTCATCATGTATACCTGTTCGCTCCCAGTCGGCTTCTGTTAGGTCTTCAAATAATTCTGAGGTAGATTTACGTAGTAGTCTAAATAGTTCTACACCATTATTTAGATTACGTTTACCATATTTAAGATTACTAGCCCAAAGGTCTTGGTCATAGCTAGTTAGCCTAGCATCGTTTTCTGCTAAAACCCTACGAATGCGATGAGCCGCAACTATTTCACTATCACAAAGATGAATAGCTATTTCTCGGATATTCCATTTTCCTGGCGCAGGACGAAACTCTAATTGATACTCTCCCAAACCATCAATACTGCGTTCTAATTTTCCTGGGGCAGAACGAAAACGCTCTACTATCTCTTTGCGCTCAGTCGCATCCATGCAAAAACTCCTTATGTAGGATAGTTAAATAGTTTTAGTTTAGTATAATACCTATAAAATTATTAATTTATATTTTGATTAGTCTAGCAAATTACAAAAAATTGTCAGCCATTAAAATGCTTAAAATTTAATAGATTATTAAGCAATATTAACCCAATAGGTAGGCACATTGTATCTTGGCAAGATAAAAAGATCCACTAACACTTGTCAAATGCTATTGAGTTTTAAGGCTTGACATTTCCGCTTGCTTGACTTACTTTTGCCTTTTGGACATAAACTTGTTGTCACCTACCAAATAGAAGTCAAACTTAAATAAATAAAATATTCTTTTTCTAAAATTTTATAAGGGGTTTTTGATTAATGAAGATTCATGAATACCAAGCAAAAGCATTGTTAGCCAAATATGGTGTAAAAATACCTCGTGGAGAAATGGTACGTACTGCCTCAGATGCTCGCGCTGCTGCTGAAAAATTAGGTGTTCCAGCCGTAGTAAAAGCCCAAATTCACGCTGGCGGACGTGGTAAAGGCGGAGGTGTAAAGTTAGGCCATAGTTTGGAACAAGTAGAAACTTTAGCTAGTCAAATATTAGGTATGCAGTTAATTACACATCAGACTGGCCCAGAAGGTCGAGAAGTACAAACACTTTTGATTGAGGAAGGCTTAAAGATTAAAAAGGAGTTTTACTTAAGCTTATTAGTTGACCGTGTTAGCTCTAGAGTAGTTTTTATGGCTTCTGCCGCTGGGGGTATGGATATAGAAGAAGTTGCAGCACATAATCCAGAAGCAATCTTAAAGGAATATATTGACCCATTAGTAGGGATGCAAGCCTTTCAAGGGCGTAAATTAGCTTTTGGTTTAGGACTTCCAGCAGAATTAATTTCTAATGCTACTAAGTTTTTTCTTGCACTTTATCAAGCTTTTATTGATATGGACGCTTCATTATTAGAAATAAACCCATTTTTGCTAACTGAAGATAGCGAGCTTTATGCCTTGGATGCAAAAGTAAACTTTGATGATAACGCGCTATTTCGTCATAAAACTTTTAATGAATTACGGGATCTTAACGAAGAAGAACCATTAGAGATAGAAGCCTCAAAGTTTGACCTAAACTATATAAAGCTTGATGGCACAATAGGTTGTATGGTTAATGGTGCAGGGCTAGCAATGGCTACTATGGATATTATCAAGCTTGCAGGCGGTGAACCTGCTAACTTTTTAGATGTAGGCGGTGGAGCATCTCAAGCTAGGGTAGAAAATGCTTTTCGTATTTTACTTGCAGATGAAAAAGTTAAAGCAGTATTAATCAATATTTTTGGTGGAATTGTTCGTTGTGATATGGTTGCTGCTGGTGTGATTGAAGCAGCTAAAAACATTGGAATTAAAATTCCAATAGTAGTTCGTCTTGAAGGAACAAATGTTGAAGCAGCACGTGAACTGCTTGCAAACTCAGGCCTTAACTTTACTACTGCTACAGGTATGAAAGATGCCGCAGAAAAAGTAGTTGCGCTTGCTCAATAGTGCCAACTAACTTATAATTTTACGCACTAGATAAGGCGCATAATAATTAAACAAACTATATGCGCCTTTTTACCTTACTAAAAACCTTTAAATCCATTTTTTCAATTGTTTAAATCCATTTTTTTGTTTGGAAAAGCATTGAACTAAATTTAATAGTAGTAAGTAATGTTAAACTAACTTATTTATTAACAATAAAATAATACCTATTAGTAAAAATAATTGTGGTTGGCATTCTAGTTGCGTAAGATAAACTCATAAACTTACTAAAATTAATCAATCATAATTTCTAATAAATTTTAAACAGGTTTTGCCGTCACACGGCGACTTAATAAAGAGCAACAGTTATACAAATAAGTAAGTTAAAAATTATTCCTAAAGTTATAAGTAGATAAATTTATAGGAGGAGAGATGTTTAAAAAGCTATCAAAATTAACAGGTAAAACTGCACTAATGCTATTAATGGGTATGACTAGCTTGTCTTATGCTCAATCTTCTACGGGAGGTGTTGCAGGGGTAGTTCAAGACCCGACAGGAGCGGTTGTTGCAGGTGCAACAGTTGAAGTTGAAAATACTAAAACAGGTATAAAACGCACTGTTACTACTAGTGAAGATGGTACTTATAATGTACCTAGCCTTGACCCAGGCATTTATAATGTTACAGTAACTGCTGCTGGATTTAGTAATGCTACGGCAGCTAATATTCAAGTATCTGTATCATTTGTGACTAGTGCAAATATCAATGTACAACCAGGCACAGATAACATTGTAATAGATGTTAATGCTGGTGATGCTGTCACACAAATCAACACTACTGACCAACAGTTATCCACTCTAATTGATAATAAGAAAATTTTACAATTACCATTATTATCACGTGACCCTAATGCTTTGATTTTACTTGCCCCAGGCGTACTACCAGCTAACTCTGGATTAGGTGGTTTTTCTGTTAATGGTTCACGAGAACGTAATAACAACTTCCAAGTAGATGGTGTTGATAACAATGATACAGAAGTCCCAGGTATCCCAGGCGGTGTTACTACACCTAGCATTGACGCTACACAAGAATTTCGTGTTATTACTAATAACTATAATGCTGAATTTGGTCGTAATACAGGTGCTATCATCAATGTTGCTACCCGTAGTGGTACAAATGAGTATCATGGAGGAGCATACCTTTATAACCGAGACGATTCTTTAGCCGCACGTAACTTCTTTGATATGGAAGAAAAGCGCGAATTAAGCCGTTATCAATTTGGTGGTACTTTTGGCGGCCCAATTATTAAAAATAAACTTTTCTTCTTTGTTAACTCTGAAGCAGATATCTTTGATATAGGTTCTCGTCAAGTCCGCGTTGTTCCTTCAGCAACTGCTAGAATGGGTATTTTAGAAAATACTCCTTTTGGTCGTTTAGATATTCGTCCTAATGGTGTAAATAATCCTAATGGCTTTACCTTTAGCCCAGTTGTTCAACAAATATTTAATCAAATTTATCCTTTAGGTAATGACCCATTAAGATCCCCATTCCCAGGAACACTTGATGCGTTTAGTTTTAACTTCACAGCAGAACAACGACAACAAGACGTTACAACCCGTGTTGACTATCAACTTTCTGATAGAAATCGTATTTCTGTACGTTATGGATTTACTCGCTTTGATGGCCCATTAGGTGGCCCAACCTTCCCCGGAACAGAAGATGAAGGTAATACATTACAACGTACTCAACTTGCTGCTATTGCTTTTACCTCTGTTATTACCCCAAATTTAATCAATGAATTTAAGTTTGGTGGCAACCGTGTTAATGCTCCATTTAGCGGCCCTGGTAGTGGTGGTAACTCTGTTAAGTTAGATGATATGGTTCGTGCTGCTTTCCAAGCTGTTGGCGCACCAACTAATTTCCAACCTTTTGGTACTCGTAATGGTCAAGTATTAAACTTAGGCTTTGGTGGTATTACAGGCTTAGGTGGGTTTGATACACAAACTCGTTTTACAGGTACAACTACTATTGCTGATAACGTTTCCTATAATCGTGGAAAACATGCCTTTAAGTTTGGTATTGAAAGCCGTTTTGTCTACTCTAATAGTGATACAAACTTTGGTCGTTCAGAATTTGTTAGTTTTGCACTTCCAACTACTTTTGGCTTCCCAATTATTGCAGATGCTAACGGTACTCCAATTCCGGCTGCTGGTAATGGTGGTACATTTAACAATTTTGCTTCTACACTCTATGGTTTAGTTGCTTTCCAACAACAAACACAATTTTTTGATTTAAGCGGCGCACGTACAGATAATAATTTCCGTGGTTTCCGTGTCCGTGAAATTGATTTCTATGTACAAGATACTTGGAGAATATTATCAAACTTTACCTTGAATTATGGTGTTCGCTATGAATATAAAGGCGTACCTTATGAAGTCAATGGACTTTTAACCAGTTTACTTGGTCAAGACCCTAGCGGAGTTCAACCTAAAGGTGGTTTCTTGTTTAGTGCTGTAGGTAAAAATTCCCCAAATCCAAGTATCCCTCTTTATAGCAATGACTATAATAACTTTGGCCCACGTGTTGGTTTTGCTTGGGATCCATTTAAGAAGGGTAAAACCTCTATTCGTGGTGGCTATGGTATTTTCTATGACCGCGTATTTGGTAATCTCTTTACTAATGCTCGTGGTAATCCACCATTTGAAATTGCCTTTATTGACTTCCCTGCAACAAGAGACTTTAATGAAGCTTTAATTGAAAATGTTCCCCGTGTACCAAGTATTGTTTCTACTCCTATTGTAATGAATGGTGATGAACTTGTTCCTGTAATTTTCCCAACTAAAGGAAAAGATGGCAGACCAAATAATAGCTTTAGAGATGATTTTAAAAATCTTTACTCACAAAACTTTAATTTTGGTATTCAACAAGAACTTTTCCGTAATTTAATTGTTGAAGTTGATTATGTTGGTGCTAAAGCTACTAACCTCTTAAATGTTGTAGATGGAAATAGAACTAGTGTAAGACGCGTTAATGCCCTTACAGGAAGTAATAATCCTATTAGCCAAAGTTTACGTCAAAACTTCTTAAGAGGCTCATTAAATACAGCCTTTAACATTGCTTTTGTAAACTTAGCAGATGCTTTTTCTACATATCACGCTTTAACTGTTAGAGTAACTAAGACTTTAACCGATGGTAGATTTGGTACAGGTCAATTCCAAGGTGCTTATACTTATAGCCATGCTATTGATAATGCTACAGATCCATTAGTTCCTAGTGATGGCAACCGTTCCTTACCTCGTGACTCTTCTGGTTTTGCTGGTGGTCAAGCAGCAGAACGCGGTGAATCAGGTAATGACGTTCGTAGCCGATTTGTTATGAACTTTATTTATGACTTCCCATTTAAGTCTTCTAATAAAGTATTAAACCAATTTGTTAGTGGTGTTTCAGTATCTGGTATTTTCCAAGCTCAAACAGGTAATGCCTTTGGTATTTTCTATAATGGTTTAGATACTCAAGGAACTGGTTTAAGCGCACGTGCTAGATTTGCTAATGGTCAACCTGGCCAAGCACCTGCTCCTGGTATTAACCCACGACTACAAACAGGCCCAGATTCTACCTTGTTCTTGCCTGCTTCCTTGTCATTGCTAGATGGTAATCCTGGCGATGTTCCACGCGGTTCATTTGTTGGCCCAGGCTTTAACCAATTTGATTTTTCTGTCACCAAAGCCTTTAGTGTTAAAGAAAGAAATAAATTCTTAATTCGTGCAGATTTCTTTAACCTTTTTAACCGGGTTAACTTAGGCAATCCTGGAACTATTTTAGGTGTAGCCCAATTTGGTATTTCTACCACTGCTGCTACTTCTAGAATTGTCCAAATCGTTGCCCGTTATAACTTCTAGTAAATAGTTAAGAATTTTTATTAGTGAAATTAAAAAAGGAGATACTTTTGTATCTCCTTTTTATTTTGGTAGTTAATTTAGTTTTATTGTACAAGCAAATATTCCAAATGTTCACTAAGTAAGTTAACTGTTATTACCATTTCATCTACAATAGGGAAAAGTAGCACAGGGTCATGAAGTAAACCAGATTGACGATAAAGTAGTTTTTCTGGCGTTAGCTCAAAAGATTTCCCTAAACGAGAATATTCTTGTCTTAAAATAGATAGTTGTTCTACTACTTGTGGATGAAGACGTTTGTTTAATGTTCGACTATTTATTTCTTGAGTAATTGGTTCTAAAGTTTCTTGTTCTGTAGAAGTACTAGTTAATATTTTATTAATAGAACTAAAAGTAGTTGTAGGATAAAGCTTTAGACGATTGCTCATTTCTTCAGGGTAAGAAACTTCTACTAAAACATTACTTTTTTGGTCTTTAAGTAAACTTAGCGCAATCAAATAACCATTATAACTACCATCAAGACGTATTAGCTCTTTACCTTGTTGGGGTGTGCCGCTACTAAAAAGTAAAGAATTATCTAGCCCTACTTGAAACCATCGTTCTTTAATAACTTCCCAAGAATGATATTTTTGTGTAGTGCCTCGGAAAACAAAAAATAATGCTAATGCTAAAGCAATAAATAAAATATAAAACATAAATCTAAATTAGAACCCATTAGTTAAGCCATTTAGCCCAGCCATAAATGACTGGGCTAATATTAAAACATAATATATGGCTTAAAAAATAATAATAACTAATGATGCTATTTGACTATCCCAATAAAGAAGCAATAACATCTCCGGTTTCTGTAGTGCTAAGACTTCCACCTAAATCACGAGTCATTTTTCCTGCTGCTAAGGCTTTAATAACAGCTTGTTCAATACCATTAGCTGCCTGGTTATGACCTACATACTCTAACATCATTGCAGCGGTTAAAATTGCACCTATAGGATTTGTAACGTTTTTTCCAGCATATTTAGGCGCGCTACCATGCACAGGTTCAAAAAGAGAAACTTTTCCTGGGTGAATATTACCTGAAGCCGCCATTCCCAAACCTCCTTGGAGTGCTGCACCTAAATCAGTAATAATATCACCAAACATATTATTGGTGACAATCACTTCATATTGATCTGGCTTAAGTACCATCCACATAGTAACTGCATCAACAAATTGTGTATTGCTTTCAATATCTGGATAGCGAGTAGCGATTTCTGTAAAAAGCTCTTTGCCAAAGGTCATGACCATAGCGCAAAACATTAGATTTATCAGCCATTGTTAAACGTTTGCGACCATGTTCTTTAGCATATTCAAAAGCTGCAACAATTATTCGCTCAACACCTTTACGTGTGTTCATATCCTCTTGAATAGCAATTTCGTCTGGAGTCCCTTTCTTAAAATTACCACCAATATTAACGTACATTCCTTCGGTATTTTCTCGAAAAACAATAAAATTAATATCTTTTTGTGTACGTGATTTTAATGGTGTCAAACTGTCATGAAGTAGTTTAACAGGGCGTAAATTAATATATAAATCTAGCCCAAAACGTAGCCCTAATAGAATATCTGCTGCATGTTTCATATCTGGCACACGAGGATCACCAAATGCACCAACATAAATAGCATCATACTCATTGCGAAACATATCCATCGCGCCTTCAGGGAGGCTTATACCTTCGCTTAAGTATTTATCTGCGCTCCAATCAAAATGATTCATTTTTAGCTTAAAATCATAAACTTTTTGGGCTTGTTCTAGCACTTTTACTGCTTCACGTGTTACATCAACCCCAATACCGTCACCAGGAATAATTGCTATCTGTTTCACTAAATACCCTCCAAAGTGTTTATATTAAATTACTTAGTAGTTTTATTTAAATAGTTAAATATTTTAGGAAGACTGTTTAATACAGTATCCCCGACAGTCTTAAGACTTTCTAGGCTTATTTTGTCTAAAGAATCTTCTTTAGTATGCCAAAAATCATTATCCGGGCCATAGTCAAAATCGATAATATCTACAGCCGCAACACCAGCACGCAAAAAGGGTGTGTGGTCATCTTCTATATCACAAGTTTCATTTGGAAAAGACTTCTGATAACCAAGTTCTTCTGCTGTAGAGTAAATAATATTTTTTAACCAGCCTGTAGAAGATTCATCACGACAAATATTAAGTTCTTTATCTCCAATCATATCCAGTAAGACCATAGCTCTAATATTACTTAGCTTTTTTTCTATACGCAATTTATTTAGTAAATGAGTTGAGCCATAAGTATGGTCTGTACCTTGCCATTCTATATTCATTGCTTCTTCACCATCAAAGAATACTAGCCATAATGTATACTCTGGATTAGATTTAGCTAATACACGAGCTAGTTCAAGTAAAACTCCTGTACTAGAACCACCATCATTTGCACCAAGAAAATCTTCCTCAGGAAACCACTTAGTATCATAGTGACTAGCTAATATAACAATATCTTTTTTCTTGCCAGGTATTTCTGCAATTAAATTAACCATTTCTACTGTAGGAAATTTAGGGTTAGGGGTTTGTGCCATAAAAGCATCTTGATGAACTGTTAAACCATAACTAGCTAATTCTTGGGTTAAATAGTTACGAACTTCTTTAATTGCAGGAGAGCCAGCCCAATGAGGGCCAAAATTTACTTGGCTACGAATATGATTAAAAGCTTTTGGCGGATCAAAAGTAGTGCTTAAAGATGCAGCAGCAGAAGGATTTTCTATTGTTGGTTTACTAGGCAGAGGTTTATTTTGTGCCAAACTAACATTAACAAATAAGCAAACACACAATAAAAGACTTAGACAGTAACAAATTATTTTTGTCATAAATTATTTACCTACAGTATCATAACGATTTTCTTTAGTAATTCTAGCTAGCCATTCTCCAAAAGCAGCATATTCAGCTTCTGTTAAACCTTCTACAGGAAGTTTTTTACTATTTTTATTTATAGATTTTGGATTTTTCAAAAAGGCTGTCCAATTTTTAGGGCTACGACTACGAGCTTGATAAATTGTTCCAGCCTCTCCACCATCACCTTTTTCACCATGACAGGATGCACAACGAGCAAGAAAAATGTTTTTAAGATGTTGAGGTACAGCATTAGCATTTATTAAGCTAGGAGATGTTATAGGTGAGGGGGGTAAGGTAGCAGATATGTTGTCTGTACAACTTATTGAAAAAAATAAATATAGACAAAATATCCAAAACTTAAAATTTTTCTTAAAAATCCATATAAAAAACTTTAACCAGCCTTTGACCACTACAAATTACTCCTTTTTATCCTTCAGCCATTACTTCTACTGTATTGCCAGAAGGATCTTTAATGTAAGTTGAGCGACTTTTATCTCTGTGTTCTACAAGTGTTCCAAATTTTTCTGCTGTCTGACTTACAAAAGCTATGTGTGGAGGATGTTGATTAGGAGTAACCAAGGCTAATTTTATATTAGCAAACTCAATAAATGCCCAAGTTTCGTCTTGATAAATTATTTGACAATTGAAATTCTCTTTATACCATTTTACGGAAATGTTTATATCCAGAACAGGAATTGCTACATGATGAATACTATCTAATTGATTTGTAGGAGAAAGTTTACTTAATCCTTGTTCTTCCATTATTAACTTCCTCTTTAAATTTACCTAAGTAGCCCTAAATATTGCCATATTTGATTGCTTCAGTAGCATCATTAGTGATTCGTGCATCAGGATGTGCTGTTTTAGCTGCTACATAAGTTGAATATTCTCCAAGTTCTTGTCCTGAAGGAATAATACCTTCTATGTCTTGTGTTTGGTTAGGTTGAAAAACTACCTAATTTAGACCTAAGGAACGATTAGGATCCCAGGTAATAAATTTTTTAACTCCATTGTCAGACATAAATAACCTCAAAGATAAATCTTTTTATTAGAAGCTTTTAGGCATCAAAACCTCTTAAATTTTATTGAGTCCAGTTATTATCATCTAAATCTTCATCCAAAGAAAGGTATTTGGAACAATCTTCGATTAGCCCAATAGCTAAAATTTTTTCTTGTTTTAAGAAAAATGTTCCTGTGTGCCATTTCCATTCACCATCTCGACCGTGAGCAACAAAATCAATTTTGTTTTGTCCTGTAATTTCATCCCAAACAGTGGTTGTCCAATGTAAGTGTTTTATTTCAAGAAATGGCTTCTTAAATTCACCTTCTAATATTGCTGAAAGATCTGTTTCTCTAATAGAACCTCTTAAAGTAACTACATCAGCAATGCGTAAAATTTCTATACCCACCCAAACATATTTTTCTTTTTTGTCTTTTTTATCTCTTGTTATATAAGACATCCATTTTCCTTGCTATAAAATTTACAAGTTAATCAACTATAGAAAAATTCCCAGTAGCAATTTTTTTTCCATCAACAAATAAATCTACTCGATAATCTCCTGTTTCCCACTTACCGGGTTCTGACCAGCCTTTGCCATTATTATGAAAACTAGTTGCCCAATTTGGCTCAACATAAGTTTTAGAAGGGCCATCTGCCCAAAATGCTCCATCTTTATACCAGGTAACATCAATAGTAAAATCTTCTCTAGCTGCACGTGTTGGATGAGTAAGATTTAGCTCCCAAAAAACAAAACGACTATTGCGAGAAAAACTAGTTAGATAAACTCTGTCTGCTCGGGCAGTTCCATTATAACCACCTTCATAAAACTTTAAGGAATCAACCTTAGCATCAAGCTTGTCAATTCTATTAAGTGTAAGAGCTTTATCAAAGATATCACCTAAAGTACTTTTTGTATCAACATATGGTTTTTTTGACTGTAAAGCTTTTTCCATTACAGCCATTTCTTCAACAAGTTTTGTATTTTTCTCTTTTTCTTCAGTAAGTTGTTGTCTTAATGAAGACAGGTCTGTCTCCATATAACTCATTTCTTGATTATGTTGATAGGAAAGATAGAGAGAAAAAGCTGTTGTGCTAAAAGCAATAAAACCAGCAAAAATAGCTACTAAAATTAACCAAACAGGAGCTTTAGTTTTTACTATAGGAGGCGCAGGTGCTATAGGAGGCATTGCTGAAGCTATGGCAGCCATCTGACCATTAGCAACATTATTAAACTGTTGATTAGTTGCTGGTACTTGTCCAGAATGCCCTGAAGGAGTTGTCCAACTTGGTAGAGGTGAGCCAAATTGCCCCAAATTGCTGCTTGGTGCTTGTGGAAAAGCTGAGTTAGAACTACTAGCTGCACCCATAGCTGGAACCGTATTGGTTAAAGGCAAACTAGCAATTAAAGTCTCAAATTCTGGTAAAACAGCTACATTAGTAAAACAGCAAGACTCTAGACTATTAGCAAGTCTACGCACGGATTCATCAGAACTAGTTTTAAGTTGTTGAAAAAGCGGTGATTGCTGGGGATTTTGAAAATCTTTGCGGGTAAAAATTAAATTTTCCCCATTATGAAATTGTTGCCAAAGAGCAGGTTGATAAGCTAAAGCTCTTAAACTCAAGTAAATAACTAAAGCAGAAAAACTATCTAAATTTTCTTCATAATCATTAACATTTCGTTCAGGGTGTTGAAAATTTTCATGACCAAGTTCAGGGCTTCTTTCACCTCTAAGAGATGGTGTAAACATTCCATCATAGTCTACTAAAGATAAATTACCTTGTGGGCTAACAATAATATTTCCATGTTGTAAGTCGCCATGTGCTAGTCGGTTTCCTCCTAAACTATTGATTAAACCACGCCATTTAGCTGCTAATTCCAACAATACTTGAGGATTTGATAGAGATTCAGTAATAAAATTATTAAGAGTTTTGCCATCTGCCCATGCCATTTTTACTACTGGATACCATTGGCCCCTTACCAAAATTCCCTGTGGTAAATACTGAAAATCTACCAAACTAGGAATACGAAAGCCTGCTAAATGTTGACTAAGTAGGTTGTAGCGACGTTGTTGGTCTGAGACTTGACGTAAAAAACATCGTACTGCCCAACGCTGTCCATTACTAGTAATTTCATATACACTAGCAAAATTACCAGAGACAACTTTAGGTAGTCCCATAGGGGTAAGTGCAACTTGCCCTGCACGTAGTTCTGGTGATTGAAAACAAGCATTAGGGTTTTGGATTGCGTCTTGATAGTCAGAAGGGCTAGGCCAATACATTTTTTCCTCCCTTTTAATTAGCGATTAATGCTTAGTAATAAACAATGTAGAAGATAAATTATTTATCTTCCTCTTCTTTTTTACCCAATAACCCAATTATTGATTTACCAATTTGTTTTAGCACAGATGGTTGATCTAATGAACGAAATTGAGGAGTTTTAACATCTGTAGGTTTTGAATCAAGTTGGGTTGTTTTTGCTGTATCAAAGTCTTTGGTGTCTTTGCTGTCTTTAACAACAAAGGTAGATGTAGGAGTATGTTCTTTAGTTTCAGCAACAAGTTCTTCATTGATAGTTTCTACTAAACCTAAATCTCCATTACCAAGTTGAATAGTTAATAATGTGACATCATCATTACGTAATTGACCGGAATTTCTTAGTCTAGTAATAAAATGTTGGAAATCCTCTTCATCTCGTAGATGATAAAGCGTTACCCAGGGTTTTCTTCCTTGCTCATATTCAGTTAAAAACCATTGAGCTAAAGCATCAGTCATCAAAAAGAAAAGGTCATTTTCATAACAAACTTCTTTACAATGATGAAAGTTACGCCAAACTTGTTGGTTTTTGCTAACACTGCTAGCTAGTAATATTGGACTATTACTAAATTGTTTTGAGCTATTTAATGGAAAAGAAGAAGCTAATTGATTTTGGCGAACTTGAAACAGGCAACTATCTCCTATAGCAACGGCTTGCCAACGCATTTCTTCATCTACAGGTTTGGTTTCTGGCAATAAGGAAACTAGTTCTGGATCAAGAAATTGTACACCTAAAAGAGTAGCAAATGCTCCTGCTTCGGCTTTGTCAGCAGCAAACCATGGAAGGTTTTGCCAATCAATCATTTTTCTCCAAGTATTTTGAAGCGGTTCTAACCATTCTAGTAAATCGGCTTCTGTTTCTAAAAATTGAAAAGGGGCCGTTGCTACAAGTCCAGTCACTAGGCTTTTAGCCCAAAGATTTGCAAAAGAAGATTCTGTTGCCCCATCAGAAATAGCAAAGCGTCTTTCTTCTATTGAGTAATCACAGGCATCTTCATATTCACTTTCGCTGTTACCAGATTTTGAAAGTTGAAAAATATTTTTTATTACTATTTCAGTTTTATTAGCTAGAAGTGTCACAGGTAGACTCCTAAATTAAAATAACTTATCGCAGATTACCAGGTCTAGTTCCAATATCAAGAAAACTTATTAACTCTACCATATCAGCATTAAAAGCAAAGCCACGAGATTTTTCTGTCACCGGATAACCTTCTCTATAAGCATTCTCTTATTTTAGCTGGCAACAGACTAGAAAGCCAAAAAAGTTTTTTGGCAAATGGCTCAACTAAATTAGCTTCACTTTCTGGAAATAAAATTGGTGCTACTTGTTTATCAGAAATATGACAATTAAAAAGTAACACATTTCCATCACTTGTAGCCAAATTCATTATAGCTTTTGCTTCATTTGTTGGATCGCTATTAGAGTCTCCATCTGTAATATTAATTACAACAGGTGGAAAACTGTTAGGATGATGAGCAATCCAATCAACTAAAACATTATAAGTGGCTCTAAAAACTTCTGCCATTGGTGTTCCACCATCAGCAAAAGGCTCAACCCAGATAGGAAATTTTACCTGTTGTTCTATTATTCCACCCATTCCATCATCAACTTTTTTAATACGATCTTCTATGCGAATAGGAGAAAAAGCAATCTCGCTAATAGGAACAAGATTTTTTCTTGCTAATGCTCCACCTAAAGCTAACCCAATGTTAGACCCATAACCAATTACTCCAACATAGTAATAATCTTTAATTCCTTCAGACTTAGAACATTTAATTACTAAATTTTGTAGCAACCGATTTAAGCAATCAGCCACAGCATCAGCTTTTCTTTTTGCACCTTGACCTGCAATGGAATTAGCCATTGAACCAGAACGATCAACTAAAAAAATAAAACAACTTGGATTACTTCGGCTAATTTCAGCATTATAAGAAGTTCGAGTAGTTATAGACGGATTTATAGGTTGTTTTAGCGTTTGTGAAGCTTTTTGTAAATCTAGCAGCATTTCATTAGCGGTTTGATAACGTTTTGTAAAGTCTTTTTCTAAAGCACGAAAAACTATTTCTTGAATGACACTTGGAATAAATTGAGGCAGTGGATTAGGTGGCTGATAAAAAATAGCTTTTAGCAGCATTGGAGTGTCATTATTAGGGAAGGGAAATAAATTAGTTAATAATTGGTAAAAAATTACACCTACTGACCAAATATCAGTTTGAGGCATAAATTTGCCTTCAAACGCTTCAGGTGCCATATAAATTGGAGTTCCAGCAATAGAATTTGTTTGATTAGTTGGTTTAATAAGTCTTGCTATACCAAAATCAGCTAAGCGGGGGATTTCACCATGAAGCAAAATATTTGCAGGTTTTAAGTCTCGGTGAATAATTTTTTTATTATGTAAATGTGCTAGTCCTGATAATATGCCACAAACCATATTTATTATAGGTTGTAGCTGTCTTTCTCTATTTTTGGCTAACCACTCATGCAAAGAGCCGTCAGGAGCATATTCACTAACAATTACAATTTGATTATCATAAATGTCAGCTTCAATTAGTGATAACACGTTCGGGTGTTTACCAGCTTGCACCCAAATTTTTGCTTCTACTTCAATGTCTTTTAGGTCAAACTGTTCGGTAATTGGAATAAGTTTTAATGCTACTTCTGTAGTTGCTAATGCACCTCGACGTTCTGCTAACCAAACCACACTAAAAGCCCCTTGGCCTATTTGATGTATTAAAGTGTATGGGCCGAGTTTTTGATTAGCTTGAAGTAACATAAATTTCTGTATATTAAGGTTTCTAACTTGTCTTTAAATAAAGCAAAAGACCTGAAAATAAAGGTGTTAGATTTATACTCGATGCTTAACTGAGGATCAAGGGATTTTCACTCAATAATTTACTCAATAATTTAAAATCTAAATTTATAAATTAAAAAATTAAAATAAAAATTCTTCAAAGTCTAACTTTAAGTGTATTAATCTTATGAAAATAAATAAGTTATTGGTATTTTGACTTGTGATTAAATGTCTGTTACTTATTATAACCTAACAATAAAATGCTGTTTTTTCTAAACAGATTAATATAAAATCAAAAAACTACATAATTTGAATATACTAATTAATTACATCGTAACTTAAATAAAATAGTGAAACCTTGAATCTTAAGCCCCCAATGGGGCAATAGATATATAGGCTAGGGCGTAAGTCCTAAGTATAATATTAATTCTAGTTTAAAATTACGACATAGTTTCTTCTTAACATTAAAAGACTACGTTACCCCATTGGGGGTTAAGCACTAAGAATATAACATTAGTTAGTTTACATTGTACTAAATGCCAAATATAATTAAATGATAAATACTAACAAAAATACTTCTAGTGATAATTTATTAAGTTATAAGATTGATACAGCTATAACTGTTTTAGCTGGATTATTATTTTTGTTTGCTTTTTTAATATTGTTTAGCTGGCATACACAAAGCTTTAGTCTAGCACAGGTTTTTCCTAGTTTTGTTCCAATGCAATATAACACAGCACTAGTTTTTATTATTAGTAGTATTACTTTATTTGCTTTAATACATGGTTGGACAAAAATTGCTATAATTAATATTACTGTAGGTTTAATTATTACTTTATTGACTTTATTGCAAGATATTTTGGGCATTAACTTTGGAATAGATCAGTTATTTATGGAAGCTTATATAACTGTCAAAACTCCTAATCCTGGCCGCATGTCTCCAATTACTTCAGTTTGTTTTATTTTAAGTAATATAGCACTGGGAATTTTATTAAGAAATAAGCTTACAAAAACTAGATATGCTAATAGTATAGCAGTAATACTAAGTAGTAGTATACTATCTATTAGTATAGTAGTAATTTTAGGATATTTAATAGAGCTACCAACTTATGAAATAGCTGGGTTTACAGCAATGGCTATTCATACATCTATTTATTTTTTTCTTCTTTCTAGCAGCTTACTTATATTAGTTTTATATAATATAAAGCTTTCAAGTAATAATTTATCTTATGCAAGTTCTCTTATTTCTATTAGTTTTACTGGTTGGATAGTTTTATTTCTTTGGCAAGCTTTGGTGACACAAGAATATTCTCATATGAAAGATCTAATAAGAAATAGGGGTGAGAGCATAAAAATTTTACTTACGGCTCAAATGCAAGAACGTCTTGAAGCTTTAACTATGATGGCAAAGCGACGTGAAGTTTTTCCAGATATGCCAAAGGAACATTGGGAAAAAGATGCAGAGCTTTATGTTAAATATTATAAAGGGTTTCAAGCCATTGAATGGGTCGACACATCGCTTTATATACAAGATATTGTGCCAGCAAACCAATCAGTACAAAACCTTGACTTAAAACAAGATAAAAATCATTGGTTAACTATAGAAAAAGCTAAAAATGAATATCAAACAATTTTTGCTCCTACAGTTGCTAATACTGATAAAGACTTATATGTTTATCTACCTATATATTCAAAAAATACTTTTAATGGTTTTATAGTAGGTATATTTGATATAAATAGTTTATTTAACCACCTATTGAGGAACTTAAAGAAAAAAGACTTTGCTATAAATATTTTTGAGTCCGATAAAATTCTTTATACTAGTAAAGATACTAGTGAGACATATAAAGAGCATTTAAAAACTAAAGCAACCGTAAAATATAATGGGATTAATTGGAATATTGAGCTTATTCCATCTATTAGTTTTATTAATAAATGTCAATCCCTACTACCTAGAGTAACTTTAATTATAGGACTTTTTCTAGCTTGTTTATTAACTCTAATTACTTACTTAATGGAAATTTCAAAGCAACAGTCTAGACTGACAAATAGAGTTAATGAAAAACTTCTTATAGAAATAGAACATAGGCAACAACTTGAAAAAGCAAAAGATAGAGCAAATAAGACATTACTAACACTTATTGAATCTTCACCTGTTGCAATTATTGGTTTTGATTTAGAAGGAAAAATCATAATTTGGAACCCTGAAGCAGAAAAAATATTTGGTTGGACACAAGAGGAAACTCTAAACCAAACAAAAGAGACTTTTTTTGCTTGGACTAAGTTAGATAAATTTCAAAAAATTTATGAGGTTTTAATTAGCAGTAACAAGGAAAGTTTAGAAATAGAAGAACAATGTTTTAACAAGTCTGGTAATAACATAGAGTTATCTATTTCTGCTGCTCAAATACTTGATAAAGATAAAATTACAGGTGTTATTTCTACTATAACAGACATTACAGAGCAGAAAAAACTAGCTGCAACCAAGACCAGATTAATAGATATTTTGGAAGCCACTACGGATTTTGTTGGAATTGCTTCTGGTAATGGTCAAGTTAGTTATGTAAATAAAGCAGGCCGTAATTTTTTAGGTATTCCTCAAATAGAAAATGATGAGGCTTTTCATATTAAGGATGTTCACCCTGAAGAAACTATAAGTTTTATTCTTACAGATGCTTTACCAGTAGCATTAGAAAAAGGTTTTTGGTTAGGAGAGACAAAAGTAAAAAATCGTCTTGGTGGAATATTTGAAGTTTCACAACTTATTCTAGCTCATAAATCTGAAAGTGGGGAAATAGAGTATTTTGCTACTATTATGCGAGATATTAGTGAGCGTATAAAGATTGAACAAGCCTTAAAAGAAGCTAAAGAAATGGCTGAAGCAGCCGTGGTAGCAAAAACAGAGTTTTTAGCAAATATGAGCCATGAAATTCGCACTCCTATGAATGCTATTATTGGTCTAACAAATTTATTATTAGAAACTAAACTAACAGATGAACAAAGGGACTTTTTAGAAACTATTCATAATAGTGGAGATACACTTTTAACTATTATTAATGATATTTTAGATTTTTCTAAGATTGAATCTGGTAAATTAAGTTTAGAGCTACAACCTTTTGATTTGCAAACATGTGTTGAACAGTCTGTAGATTTGTTGGTTAATAAAGCAACTAAAAAAGGCTTAAAACTAGAATACTTAATTGATGATTTAGTACCAAAAATAATAATTAGTGATGCTACTAGAGTTAGACAGATTTTAGTTAATTTAATTGGTAATGCAATAAAATTTACAGACAAAGGTTTAGTGTCAGTTAAAGTAGAGGTTAAAGAAAAAGAATCCGATCTTTGCACATTATATTTTTCTGTAAAAGACACTGGTATAGGTATTTCTAAAGAACAGCAAAAAGCCTTGTTTCGCTCTTTTAACCAGGCAGATAACTCAATCACTCGCAAGTATGGTGGCACAGGCTTAGGATTAGCTATCAGCAAGCAATTAACAGAACTTTTGGGTGGAACAATTTGGGTAGAAAGTGAACTTGAGCATGGAGCAAACTTTCAATTTACTATTTCTGCTAAATATAATGTCCAAGAGCAGACTCCTATTGAATTAACAGTTAATCAACCTATAAAAACAAACTTAGAGCTTTCTCAATCTACAAAAAACTCTTTACGAATATTACTTGCAGAAGACAATACAATAAATCAAAAAGTTGCTCTACAAATGCTTAAACGCTTAGGTTATAAAGCTAATGTAGTAGCTAATGGTTTAGAGGTTTTAGATGCGTTAATGCACCAAAAATATGATGTAATTTTGATGGATGTTCAAATGCCTGAGATGGATGGACTTGAAGCTACAAAACTAATTTGTCAAAACCTCTCAAAAAATGAGCGTCCTAGAATTATTGCAATGACAGCTAATGCTATTAGGGGAGATAAAGAAAAATGCTTGTCTGTTGGCATGGATGACTATATTTCAAAACCTGTTGACATAAAAGAATTGCAAATTGCACTAGAGAAATGCCCTACTATTGTTTCTTTAAGCACAAGCCTTAAAGAAACAAATGAGCTAGATAATTCATTAGATCCAAAGGCATTAGATAAGCTTTTAGAGTTAGACGACCCAGAAAATCCTAGTTTTATTGATGAGTTAATTTTAAGGTTTTTAGCCGAAACTCCAGAAAAATTTGCTGATATGTCAGAAGCAATTAAAATAGGCGATGAAAAAAAATTAAAAATAATTGCTCATACTCTTAAGTCTATTAGCGGCAGTTTTGGAGCAAGAAAAATGATGAAACTGTGTGCTGAATTAGAACTAGGTAATGGGAGTGCAACTAATAATCTTGCTAGTCAAAATACTAAAATTCTAGATATCTTAAGAAATGAGTTTGAAATTGTTAAAGAAGCTCTAGTGCTAGTAAGTAATATAGAACATATAAAAATTAAACAACAAGAAAAGATAAATTAAGAAGAATAGTTTTAAGTTGGTATTATCAAAGAAGCAAAATTTAGCTTGGCACTTGTCCTTGTGCCAAGCTTCACTAAGTTAAATATAACCTTTAGCAATTAAAAGTTCTGCATTAAGAATTGCTGCTCCGGCTGCCCCTCTAATTGTATTATGTCCAAGTAAAGTAAATCGAAAATCTAAAATGGTATCCTCTCTTACTCGACCAACTATAGTTGCCATTCCTTTTTCTAAATCACGGTCTAAGCGAGGTTGAGGACGGTTTTGCTCACTTAACACAATTACTGGTTTACTAGGTGCGCTATAGAGTTTAAGCTTTTGAGGCTCACCTTGAAAATTCTCCATAATTTCAATTAATGCTGAAACTGTAGTCTTTTTCTTTAACTTAATAGTTACTGCTTCAGTATGACCATCAGAAACATTTACCCTATGACATTGTGCGCTAATAGCAAAATCAGCATGTATCACAGAATTATTGGACATTAAACCTAGAATTTTTTGGGGTTCGCTTTCAACTTTCTTTTCTTCACCATCAATGTAAGGTACAACGTTATCAATAATATCTAGTGACGCTACTCCAGGATAGCCAGCACCAGACAAAGCTTGCATAGTTGAAACTATAACAGCTTCAATGCCAAAAGCTTGCTGGAGTGGAGCTAGAGCTAAGACTAGAGCTACAGTTGTACAATTTGGATTAGTGACAATATAGCCTTTTTGACCATTTTTTCGTTGAACATCAATTAGTCCAATATGTTCAGAGTTTATTTCTGGAACCAAAAGCGGGACATCGCTAGCCATTCGATGATTAGAGGAGTTACTAATAACTGCATAGCCAGCACGGGCAAAATCTGTTTCTACTGTGCCAGCCATTGAGGATGGAAGGCTAGAAAAAACAATGTCGCAATCTAATGGAGGTTGACAAGCTTGTAGCGGCATAGTCTTTACCCAACTAGGCATTGGGCTAGATAATTTCCAGTTGCAAGCATCAGCAAAATTACGAGATTCTGAACGCTCAGACGCAGCCAGGGCAGTAACTTCAAATTGAGGATGTCCATCTAGCAACTGGATAAAACGTTGTCCCACCATTCCAGTTGCTCCTAAAATACCTACACGAATTTTTTTACTCATATATACTTAAAACAATATTAAGTTATTTAATTTCTTAATATTGTTTAATTGTCCTTCCTTGTTTATCTACACTTAAAAGTTTTGTTTCAGCATCAATATTATGTTGGGCAAATATTTTTACCAGATTTTTAGCTATTTCGTCAAAATTTTCTGTAATTAATGCTAAAAGTGTTGGGCCAGAACCACTTAAAGCTGTTCCCAAAAGCCCAGGAATCTTTAATCTTAAAGCTTGCTCAAGACCTGGTACAAGGGGAGCGCGGAAGGGTTGATGCCAACAATCCAAAATAGCTTCGCCAATTAAATCATATTTTTCCTGCATTAATGCTGCTTGAAAAAGTAGTGCATGTTGTAGGTTAAAGACAGCATCCTTGCGGGAATAACTTGCAGGCAACACACTGCGGGCTTTTTCAGTATTTAATTGAAAATTTGGAATTGTCACCAGAGTTTTTATTTTTTCAGGCCAAGCTTGTTTAAGTATCAAAATATCATCTTGGTTACTTTCAAGTGCTAAAGTAAAACCACCATAACGAGCAGCAGAAGTATTATCAAAATGGTTTTCAAAGGCTTTTGCATAATGAAAAAACTTACTTGTAGCAAATTCTTTTTCTAATATTGCTTCTACAAGGCTAATACCTGCAACAATGGCTGCTGCACTGCTGCCTAGCCCCCTAGCTAGTGGAATTTGATTATCTATTTTTATATGAAGTGCAGGTAAAGTTATCCCCTCGCCATCAGCAACAAATTGAGCTACTTTTAGAATTAAGTTTTTTTCCGTTGTTGGAAGTGTGTTTGCTCCTTGACCAAAGAGTTCTACTTTCCAACTTTCTGAAAAGTTAATTTCTAGTGTTAGAAAAAGCTCTAAAGCTAAACCAAAACAGTCAAAACCTGCTCCTAAGTTTGCCGATGAAGCAGGCACTTTTATTTCAATCATAAAATTTACCTTATTATTTGGAATTTTTAGTTTATACCAGTAGCTATTTTTTGTTGCTGTTTTCTTAATGTACAAGACTTATTTATAGCTTTACAACTGATAGAAGTATAGAGCTTAAGGACAATTAGACTAAGTGGTTATTTAACCAGACATTGACTTAATATTTCTTTAATTTCATTAGAAGAGGCAACACGTCCAGCAAATTTTATGAGACACGCTCTGAATGTCCCACTGCTTGCGGTGGGTTCTTCACTTTTTTTCGCTATTTATTAAAAACTAGGTACGAATCAGGCTAAATTAATGATAGGTTTTATTGCTAGAGCCAGTATTGTAGTAAGAAATTCTATTATTTTGGTAGATTTTATAGAGTTAAGACTTAAGGAAGGTATGCCATTAAGCGAAGCTGCAATTGATGCTGGTGCAGTTAGGTTTCGCCCAATGAGTAGTTATTGTAGGTACTTCAAAAATTTTGTTTGACCTTTTTCCAAGGTTTAGCTCTTTCATTAATGGCTGGTGAAGTGGCATCATTACTACTTTCAAGAATAACTTTCCCAATACTTTGTTACATCCATGCTAAAGGGAAATATCAAAAAACTAAAAAAAGTAGTTTACCCTGATTCAAACTTAGTTGGACATAAACCTATATTTGGGTAGGAGTTACAAAACAGAAAGAGTTAGCAATATTATTCACTAACTCTTTTTGAGTTAAAGATTAAAAGTTAAGTAACTATGCCGCTACAGTTATTGGCTTTTAAACGCACAACTTCAACTGAACATTTTGCATGTGAAATAACTGCTAAGGATACTGAACCTAAAAAAGTTTTTCCTACTGCACCACGACCATGTGAACCTAAAATTATCAAATCTGCTCCCCAATTTTCAGCTTCTTCAACAATTAATTTCTTAGGAGAGCCTTCTAAAATTTCACCAATTATGGGGAAATTTTCATTACCAAAAGTTTCTATTAATTTTGTTGTAGCTTTATCTATATTATCTCTAGCTTCTTTTCTGTGTTGCTCATAAGCCATCATACGAACACCAAAAAATATTGGATCAGGCCAATCTGAAATTATATGAACAACACTTAAAACCATAATTTCAGTGCCTTCCGGCCAAGGCCGTTGTGCTACTTCATCAATAGCAGCATCACTACAAGGTGAGCCATCTACTGCTAATAAGACTTTCATAATGTTCCTCCTTTCTAACTTATTAATTGGAAACTTAAAAGAGCTTATTTATGACTTTAAGATACGCAATAACTGTTCCTATTCTTAATAAATTCAAAAGCTTAAGGCTAAAATAAATTATTATTTTGGTAAATAAAGCGACATTTGATCACCTAACGTAATATCATCAATATGTCCTATAATATCCCCTGTCTGATTTCTCACATGCATATGAGTGTTAGATGAGTGATGAGTAAATATTCCTTGGTGTTTATCAGAGTAAAACCCAAGTATTTCTACTTTTTCTTGTTCTAAAACACTCTTAAACTTAGATTGGTTATGTTTTTCTTGACTAACAGGGGTGTTGTCAGAAACATAATTATTAATATGCCAATTAACTTTTAATGGACAACCTTTGAGTAAAAAAGGGAAAGGTTTATTTATATCTATATTGGCACTTTTTGCACTTTGAGCTACAAACTTTTCTAACTCAGAATAACTTTTAATATTTGTAATAGCTATTTCTTGCCAATCAGAAACCTCTGCCCAAACCATAAAAATAGCTTTTTTATCAAATGATTTTTCAACTACAACAGAATTATTGCGAATAAAACTAATGTAAGGGATAGAGTCCCAAATCATAATTTCACCGCTTAAACCTTCTAATGGAGCAACTGCATATAGATGGGGTTTATTGCTAAATTCTGTAAGTGCAATATTACCTTTTATATTTCCTTCTAAAAACATATCGCGCATTGCGCCTTGATGCTCAAGTGTGAAAGAAATTTGTTCTGTAGATTTTGTTGGAGTATTCATACAACTAGCAAATATTAGAATTAAAAAAACAAAGTATATTTAATCATTAAATTAATAACCTTTTATTTACTTCAGTATTTAACCTATTAAACTAAGATTTTTTACTTTATATCTATAAATACCAAAAGAAAAAGTCTGTAAAAACAAATACTTACAAATTAAGGATTGTTAGCTATTTAATCAGATGATATCATTAACCAATTTTTAGGCAAACAGCTAGAAATATTTGGAAATATCAACTAAAAATTTTAAGGCTATAGTTTTATGTCAATAATAATTTTATCTCTGCTGCCCTGTCTTTTTTGGTTAGTTTTTTTTTATGTTCAAGATTGGTATGACCGAGAACCTATTTCTTTAGTTGCCATTACATTTTTATTAGGCATTTTTTCTACTATACCAGCACTAGTTCTTAATACAGTAGGAATGCTTTTTGTAGCAATATTTTTAGGACAAGAAAATTTTCTAGCAAATTTTGTAATGTTTTTTGGGATAGTTGGGCCAGTAGAGGAAACAGTTAAATTGTTGGCTGTACTTGTATTTGCCTATAAATTACCTGAATTTGACGAGCCTATTGATGGGGTAATTTACTCTGCTGCGGCAGCATTAGGATTTGCAGCAGCAGAAAATGTTTTATATGTTAGCCAATTTAAGAGCTTAGATATTCTAACTGTTCGAGGTCCCCTAGCTAACGCTGGACACGCTTTATTTTCTGCCTTTTGGGGTCTTGCCCTTAGCCGTGCTAAAGCCGCACCAAATAGCGGCGGTCAAAGAACAAATATAATTCTTTATGGATTATTGGCTGCTGCCATTGTTCACGGTCTTTATAATTTTATTTTATCTATGCTAGGCGATGCTTCTATTATTGTGTCATTTCTACCAATTTTCTTATTAATGGGTGGAATGTTTTGGTATGTAGAGCATAAAGTATTAGGTTTTATTAAAACTTCTCCTAAACGTCCAACTACAAACAAGTTAAAAGCAATGCTAAAATGCCCTCAGTGTGGTCAATTAGGTAAGGCAGGCTTAACTTGTCGTGGTTGTCGTAACAAATTGCCACAAATTGACTTAGGGGAAATGCGCTCTTGTAGCAAATGTAGTGAAATTAACCAGCCTGGCGCAGTTCAATGTAGCCGATGTTATAACAGTTTGCTGGCTATAACACATTCTGCACCTACAACAGTTTATCCACATTTTATTAAAATAACTGAGTCTGGAACCGAACAAACAGTTCATATTTTAGATAAACCTACAACAAATATAGGTAAAACTCTGGATAATGATTTTGTTTTAGATGATGAAACTATAGAAAATCGCCATGCACGTATTTTTTGGGATGAACGAGGTTTTCATGTCCTCCAAGATTTAGGTAGTATCAACGGTATTTTTATTAATGGTCAGCGAGTTAACGAAGGTCATTTGCAAAACGGCTATGAAGTAAGATTAGGTCAAATTCGCCTAGTTTATCGGGCTTTAAGCATTATGCAAATGTAGGGTTAAATTTTCTATGAAGCGTAAAAATATTAGATTTGCTCTATATTTATCTTTTTGTTTGCATTAACTTGTCTTAATCAACTACCTGTTTATTCAACTTTTGCTTATCCAACTTTATCAACAAATCAAATTAATCAACTTAAGCAGCATATTTTAAGCTTAATTAATCAAGAGCGAGCTAGTTTTGGCCTTAGACCTGTTGAACTAGATGATTTTGCTAGCAAAGTTGCAGCGAGCCATTGCCAAGAAATGCTAGATTATGAGTTTACAAGCCATTGGAACCAAGCAGGCTTAAAACCTTATATGCGCTATTCTTATGCAGGCGGAGTTGATGCTGTTATGGAAAATGTTGCTGGAAAATGGAGCAATAGCGGCTTAGACCCTGCTCGGATTCCATCAATAGTTGAGCAACTTCATTTAGCAATGTTTAATGAATACCCACCAAATGACAGTCATCGCCGAACTATTTTGCAACCACAACATACACATGTTGGACTAGCATTTTTCTTTAATCAAAACCGCTTACAAATAGCAGAAGAATTTGTTGCACACTATGTTGATGTTGAGCCAATTGCACGAAAAATCAAGCTTGGCGAAGATATTGTAATTAAAGGAGAACTACTTTTTGAAGCAACTGAACTTCATACAATAGATGTCTTTTATGAACCGTTCCCAGAAAAAATGACTATAGATTTTCTTAATAGGACAACCCAATATGGTTTTCCTAAAGATCGTCTTGTGCTACATACTAAAACGGCAGATGGTTATAGCTACCCAGATGGAACAACGGGAAGTATAGAAGTTGATAAAGAAACAGGGAAGTTTTCTTGTCTAATTAGCTCAAAAGAAGGAAAACCAGGAATTTACACTCTAGTAGTTTGGATTAATCATGAAGGACGCAAATTCCCAGCCACCAATATTTGTGTAGAGGTTAAGTAATTAAAAATTGTCCTGACATTGTCAGACATTTCTGTTATAGTCAATTTTGGTTAAAGCAAGAAAAAGGATTTATATGTCTAGTAAAACAACCAAAACACAAAAACTTGATATACGCTTAACACCTGAAGCCAAACAAAAACTTTATTCTGCTGCTACACTTCTACAACGTTCTGTAAGTGAGTTTGTCTTAGAAAGTGCGCTTGCCCGTGCAGAAGAAACCTTAGCTGACCGAAAACATTTTGGTCTTAAAGCTGAACAATGGACAGCCTTTATAGAAGCTTTAGACAAAGAAGTAATGACATTGCCTAGGTTGCAACAACTTTTTGATGAGCCAAGTGTTTTTGAAAAGCAGGAGATTTAGAAACTTTGTTTTATATAGAAAAACTACGGCGAGATCATGCGGTAGAAAATTTTGACTGTGGGCAGGAAGATCTTAATCGGTTTCTTGTGCGCTTTGCATTTGCTAATCAATTAGCTAATGCTTCACAAACTTATTTAGGTTTATCAGACAATTTTATTGTTGGATTCTACACAATTGTTGTAGGAGAAATTGCTTATGATGATGCACCAGACAGGCTTACTAAAGGTTTAGCACGTTATCCTGTACCAGTAGCAATATTAGCGCGTTTAGCCGTAAATATTGATTGGCAAGGAAAAGGCGTTGGAGCAGGTTTATTAAAAGATGCAATGAAGCGAATATTGCAAGCGGCTGATATTATAGGAATTAGAGCATTTATTGTTCATGCAAAAGATGAAAATGCAAGACGCTTTTATGAAAGATTTAATTTTGTTTCTTCTCCTACAGATCCACTACATTTATATTTATTAATTAAAGATATTCGTAAAATTGCAGGACTATAGAAAAGCATTAAATAAAAAAGCCTAGCAATCAACTGCTAGGCTTTTTTATTTAATATTAGTGAATTATTACTTAGCAGCAACAACTTGTTTTGTATCAGGAGAGATTTTATTAAAACCTTTCCAAATACTTTCAGTTAAGGCTTTTAGTTTTGCTTCGCTTATGCCTTCTATTGTCAAAATCTCTTGGTCACGGCGTTCAATTAAAATCATTCCTTCGTCTGAAGAATAAATAAACAAATTTGGATTTTTTTCATCACTAACAAGTTTAGCTTTAGGATAGCGTTTTAAGCTACGCTCTTGATAAGCTTTAAAAAATTCTTCAGCGTCTTTTTCTGTATCCCAATTAGATAATTGTACTAAAACATTATCACCTGTTTTAGTTTGGTCATAAAAACCATATTGATCACCACCCCAACCAGCAGCAGCAGTTTTAGCCTGATCTTTACTTAAGAATTCAACTAAAATTTGATAATAACCATACTCACCTTGGACGCTAGTTTCTGCCTTTTGCCAGTTTTCTCCAAGTTGTGCGGTAAGGTCTGGAAACTTAATGATTACAGGGCTTTCACGTTTTAAGACTTTTTCTGGATGTAAAATTTGCTCTGTGCTTTCTACTAATTCGCTATTATAGAGGTCTGCAATTTTTTGCCATGAGCTTTTGCCTACTACTTGTTGAACAAAAGAAGCACCATAAATATAAGGAAATTCTAGCGTTTCTTTTATTGCTCTAGGTGTTTTTGCTAGCACAGGAAAGCGATTATTATCGCTAGCACTATTACCTAATTCTAGTAAAGATGAAATAGGAACAGGCATTTTAGTAATGTCTAGCCCTTGTGCCTTAAATAAATAGTTAAACATTACAATTGTTGCTTCGCCTTCAATTAAAGCTTGAATTGCTAGTTCTTGATCACCTTTATCTTTAGGAAATTTGTCAAAACGGCGAAGATTAAAATTTTGATCCTGGACAGCGTGCATTAATTCATGAGCTATTACAGGCTTTTGTTCTTCTAGTTCTAGCCAATCGACTAAGTAAAATTCTCCTGTTCGCGGATCATAAAACCCGCCTATTTGCTCGCAAAGTAGCTTTATGGTTTCTTCTCGTAAATTGTAATCTTTTGGAACTAAACCAAGGCGAACTAGGAAACGATGTTGTGATTTTAGCTGTTCTGGGGAATGCTCTTCGTCTAGGTCGCGGACTACAATTTCTTGAAGTTCAGGACGAGACTTAAAGCCAGATTTAGCAGGGTTTTTAGCTGGCAAACCTCGTAACTCACTTACTTCTTTTAATATGGTTTCAGAAGCTTTTAATATGCTTTGTCTTTCTTTGGTTATGGCTGGTTGTTGGGCTACTAAGTTATTAGCTAGCAATAAAATAAGCATTGCAAACAGCAAAAACATTCTTTTTTTTATCACAAAAACACCTCTAAAGTTATTATTTGTTATTATTGATTTTACTTGCGCTAATTCTTTATCATCGGCTCTTAGTAGCTTTCTGTCAAGTGTTGACTTAGTAAAATTAATCGGCTAATTTTAAAGCAACTTGGTTAACTTCAATTGATATTTAATTATTTAAACCTTGGTAAACTGCGATACACTAGATTACTAATTAAAAAATCGCAGAATTAAAGCCAGGTGATTTATGAGTAAAACCCTAAATAGCTCAAAAATTTTTAGTTCTAACATCTATCTATCAACAAATCTCTGCCATAATAAATATTCTTTAACACACACATAGCTTTTGTCTTACTTTTTGCTTGCTTATCTTAAATATTTATCAAAAAATTAATTTACTTTCCTTAAGATAAAATAAAGGTGATTTATGAAAAACTTTAAGGTCGTCACAGAACAGCCTGACGAGAAAGAATCTCGTTATCAACAAGCCATTGTAGAATCTGCTCGCTGGTTAAAAATAATCTCTTTAGACCATGTAAATGATTACCAGAAAAGACGAATTGAGCGCGATACTATAGACAATTTTAACTCCTACTATAATAAAGGGTTCTTAGAATATCGTAAGTCAATGACGGAATCAGGGCTTTACGCTGCTATTGAGTGGGATGGTCAAGGCTCAATTATTACTGACATTATGGGACGACGTTTTATTGATTGCTTGGGCGGCTATGGCATTTATAGTGCAGGGATTAAACATCCTAAAATTCTATCTGCTGTTACTACACAACTTCAAAGAATGCCTCTTTCTAGCCAAGAACTTTTTGACCCTCTACGAGGTGCCCTAGCTAATTTATTAGGTGAAATTGCTCCTGGTGATTTACAGTATAGTTTTTTTATTAATAATGGAACGGATGCTGTAGAAGGAGCAATGAAACTAGCCCGACTTTATACAAAAAAACCAGGTTTTATTAGCTGTATAAAAGGCTTTCATGGAAAATCCTATGGCAGCTTAAGTTTAATGGGTAAAGCGGCTTATCGAGTACCTTTTGAACCATTGCTGCAAGATGTTTTCTTTGTACCTTTTGGAGATGCAGAAGAAGTTGAATGGGAACTACAAAAGGCTGAAGCCGTAGGAATGGGCATTGCAGCCGTTGTTGTTGAGCCTGTACAAGGTGAAGCAGGCGCAATTGTCCCACCAGATGATTATTTTCCTAGATTACGAGAAATTTGCGACAAATTCCAAGTCTTGCTAATTGCTGATGAAGTGCAAACTGGAATGGGGCGGACAGGTAAAATGTTTGCAGTAGATCACTGGAATGTTGTTCCAGATATTATGTGCTTAGGTAAAGCTTTAGGTGGTGGAGTCATGCCGCTTTCAGCCTTTATTTCTACCCCAGAAATTTGGGGCGTTTTAGAAGAAAATCCCTTTATCCATTCATCAACTTTTGGTGGCAACCCTCTAGCTTGTGCTGCTGGAATTTCTGCAATTAATGTTACTTTAGAAGAAGATTTAGCTGGACAAGCTGCGGTGTCTGGAGAATTCTTGCTAAAAAGTTTTCGTGATATTCAATCACGCTATAAAGAATACTTAATTGATGTTAGAGGTAAAGGTTTATTAATTGGATTAGAGTTTGTTGATAATGAATTTGGCTATGCTGTTGCTGCTGGATTATTTCGACGAGGTGTTTTAGTAGCAGGAACATTGCTTAATTCTAAAGTTATAAGAATTGAACCAGCACTTAATATTTCTAAAGATCTGCTAACAGAAGTCTTAAACGCTTTTGAAGACACAATGAAGGATTTAACTTCATAAACTTAGGTAATTAAAGGTAGATGGATGGCAAGTAAAATTTTTCGTGATCCTGTTCATGGAGACATGCTTTTTAGTAGGGAAGAAGTTGCTTTAATTGACACACCACAAATGCAGCGAATGAGAGGAATAAAGCAGCTTGGCACATCGTTGCTAGTCTATCCTGGAGCGGTTCATAGTCGTTTTGAGCATTCTTTAGGAACAGCCTGGTTAGCTAGAAAAATGTTAGGAAGCAATCGCCCAAAATCATATTAGCTCTGGACGAGAATTTCCTTTTGATTCATATAGTGAAAAAGTAATTGTTAGCGCGGCACTACTTCATGATATTACCCATATTCCTTATGGTCATACTTTTGAGGATGAACGGCGAATTTTTGAACGACATGATAAAAATAAGCAAAGATTAAGCTATTTTCTGGATAGTAAACCTATTCGGTCAGCTTTAATGTCTAGTGGTATTTACTATGATGTTTTTGATATTTTAGCTGGTGATAAAGAAAAACTCTCAGCACCCTTTCATTATCAAATTGTTGCTGGAACAATTTGCGCTGATTTGTTGGACTACTTAAAACGTGATGCCTTTTTTTGTGGTGTTGCACAGGGTTATGACGAAAGAATTTTTCGCTATTTTTCTATAATTGATGGTCAATTTGTTATTGAATTGCAAAAGCGAGGTCTGTTTCGTCATGATGCACTATCAGAGCTAATAAATTTGCTTAGGATTCGTTACACTCTAACCGAGCGAGTTTATTATCATCATGCTAAGGCTGTAGCTGGAGCAATGATTTCTAAGGCTTTAGAGCTTGCGCTAGAAAACCAAAAGATCAAATTAGAAGATTTATATGAGCTAAGAGATGACAGCTTTTTATACTTTCTAAAAACTAAAACTCATAATCGTGCTGTTACTAAACTTGTAACAGCTATTGAAAATAGACAACTTTATAAACGAGTCTATTTATTGACCTTAAAGCAAAATGAATCAAAAACAGGTATTACAGCAGATGAACAAAAAGTTTTAGTGAAAAAGTTTTATTACAACGAAGATCTAGCTAGAACTAAAGCAGAACAAGAAATAACTGACCGACTAGGGCTAACAGAAGGCTCAGTAATAATTTATTGTCCTTCGGCTAGTATGGCCTTAAAAGAAGCCTCAGTCCTAGTCAAAATTGATGATCAAGCCCCAAGATCCTTAAAAGATTTTCAAAATGCAGAAATAAAAACCCTAACAGATAAACACCGCTATTTATGGCGGTTTTTTGTCTGCCTTGACCGCAAGTATGAAAATAAATTTGAACAAGTTGGACAAACTTGCGAAGAAATTTTTGGACATCCTAATATGATTAAACTTCAAAGCCAAGGGCAACTTACTTTTGAATTTTAAGGGGTGAAACTGAAAACGAATTTCAATGCTAAGTGCTTATTTATCAGATATTTAGCTTGACAAAGAAAATCTTTTTATTAATCTTTCTTCAGCAAACAACCAAGCCCTCCTGCCGGGCGCAAAGAAAAACTTAAAAAATTAGGAAAATAGAAAAGAGGCAAAAAATGTCAAATACTTACACTAATGAACAAATTATCGAGCAACTTAACAAAATTTTAAGCCTGGAGTATGCTGGAGTTGTACAATATATGCAACATAGCTTTTTGGTCAGCGGTCATCAAAGAATTGTTTATGCTGATTTTTTCCGTGAACAAAGCAAAGGAGCCTTAAAACACGCAAGCATTATTGGAGATAAAATTGTTGCTCTAGGTGGTGTTCCAACCGTTGAACCTGCAACTATTCATCAAACCACAGATTTACAAGACATGTTAGAGCAAGACTTACAACTTGAACGAGATGCTTTAGCCGCTTATATGACTGCTTGGGAAATGTCTGATAGAAATCCAACCTTAAAATTTATGTTAGAGTCCATTATCCAGGATGAACAAAATCATGTTGAAGATATGGAGAAAATGACTAGTAAAAATAGCGTAGCAGTATCAGATGGAGAAAAAGAAATTAAGTTACATCGTGCAAGCTAATACAAAATATCTAACTTCATAACAAAATAACAAAAGCCCAGCAATTGCTGGGCTTTTATCTTTTTGATTCTTACTAATTTTATGCTGATTTTCTTTCTGCAAAATTAAAATGCTTGATCTTATTAACTTCTTTATCTACAACAATATCTTTTCTATCTAGCTCATTTGTAACAGCATTTTCTGTGTTACGGAAAGCTTGTTTAAGTAGCGAACGCGCACCACCTAATAAAAATTGCAAATCTTCAGCTTGATTATTTTCAATATAAATAGTTTTTTGTGTATGCCAGCCTAAACCTTTAGAGTAAGTTGATAGCCTTAATGCTAGTTTAGGTGTTTGTTCTGTTTCTATAACTAGTTCAAGACGTTGGTTTTCTTGGTCTGAATCTAAAATTCCAATTAATCTGTCTGTGGCTTTCACCGTTGCAACCTCATTTGTAAGGGAAAATGAAAATCCTTTTCAAGTAGCAAAATTTTACTCCTGCCAACAATAAATTGTCAAGCTATTTATCTGGAAAATTTTCCTAAAATAAAAATAGCCCAAGATTTTGTTCTTGGGCTATTAAGTGGTTAATTTTAGTTACTTTATTAAATATCTTGACGAAGTTGTAGACCCATAGCACTTAGAATTTCTTTAATTTCATTTAGGGATTTACGGCCAAAATTGCGGGTCATTAGTAGTTCACGTTCAGATTTTTGAAGTAGTTCACGAAGTGTTTTAACATCAGCATTACGTAAACAATTATAAGCTCTTACAGAAAGCTCTAAATGTTCAATTGGCATATCAAGATCTTCTTCCAATTTAGCTTCACTTGGAAAATCGTCTTTAATTTCAGCAGCAATTTTTCTTCTTCGCCAGTAAAGATCCTCATATGATCTTTAATTAGCTTGGCTGCTAGTCCAAGTGATAGATCAGGCGTGATGCTTCCATTAGTCCAAATTTCTATAACTAAGCGTTCATACTCAGTACTGTCTTCTAGTCTTACAGGTTCAACTTGAAAATTAACTTTTTCAATAGGAGTATGAGCAGAGTCTACAGTAATAAAACCTATTGGTAGATCTGGATCGTAATTTCGATCAGCAGAAACATAGCGGCGACCACGTTTAACTCTTAATTCAATTTCTAAATAGCCACCTTCGGAAACTGTTGCAATATAGATATCAGGTCTTAAAATTTCAACAGTTCCATCTGTTTCAATGTCTCTAGAGTAGACTACTTTAGGGCCAGCAACAGAAATTGTTAAAGTGCATGGGTTTACACTATACATTTTTAATGGAATTCGCTTAAGGTTAAGTATTATATCTGTCGCATCTTCTACCACACCAGAGACTGGCGAGAACTCGTGCATTATTCCTTCAATACGAACTGCTGTAATTGCTCCTCCTTCAATAGAGGAAAGCAAGGATCTTCTTAAGCTATTACCAATTACATTACCAAAACCTTTTTCAAAAGGTTCAGCAAAAAATTTACCATAACGTTCAGATAAAGTTGATTCGTCACAAACAACTTTTTCTGGTCGTTTTAATTTAGTAGAAATAATAGAATCCAAGGGTTACATTCTCCTTTTTGGTAGTAGATTGAAAATTATTGATTGATGTTATTAGGTATGATCACTAGGCACTCAATAGTTTTATTTTTAACACCGAAAGCGACTAGCATAAAACAACTAAAAAGTTCTGACAATCTTAAATAGCAGATCATCATAAGCTTTTGTTAGAAGATTAAACAGTTTAGTTTTCTAAAGTAGGCAAAAATCCTCATTTGTTCAGATTTTCCCCAGGGCTATTTTCCTTATAATGTAAAAAGTTAAATAAAAGTTACTTATATTTTATTTAACTAGTAATTAACTAGTAATTAATACAATAAGATAAATAAATTTTTAGTACATGTTAATAAAGGAACAATAATTGCCCAATCAAAAGTTAAGCTAGCTTTAGAATATGCTAGTGAAACTAAGCAAGAAATAAAACACTAAAAAGCTTAAGAGGTTAATAATATGGACAATTATGATTTTGGTTTAACGACAAAAGACGATTTAGCAATAAAATTTAATTTCAACAATGAAATGCTTCAAGCTAAAAGTAAATTTGAGTCTCCTACAGCCCCATCTTTAAACTATCTTATCTTAAATGACTTACAGCAATATTTGGATCAAACTAACAATTCTGACTTATTTCTTGAAATACTTTTTACTTATCGAGAAGAAGCCCAACAAAAACTAATTGAGCTAGAACAATCAATAGCCTCTCTAGATCTGGAAAGATTACAAATAATAACCCATAGCTTAAAAGGTAGTAGTACTACTTTAGGTATAATGAAATTTGCTTCATTTTGTATTGCACTTGAACAGCTTTGTGTGGAAAAATCAATTGAACAGTCCAAATTAGTTGACTTACTTAATCAACTTAAAGAGGAATTTAAACATATTTCTAATTTACTTTTTAACCACTCTTAGAAAAAGTTTAAGCTTAAAAAATATAAAATTTAACTCAATACGCTTTAACCAAGGTGCCAAGGGTTTGTTAAATTATTGCTATTTGGTGTAAGCTAAACCGTATATGGAAAAAATTGCTACTTATTTTGTATTAGTTTATGGGTTTTTGCTTATTGCTGGTGGTGTAATTGGCTTTACACAGGCAAAAAGTAAGGCATCTTTAATTGCTGGTTCAATTTCTGGAGTTGTTATTTTAGCAAGTGGAATAATAATGCTTCAGGGTGCTAAACTAGGTACTTATTTAGCTTTAGTAGTAAGCTTAGCTCTATCCGTTGTTTTTTTTATGCGCTGGTCAAAAACTCGTGCTTTTATGCCTTCAGGAATGATGCTAATACTTAATGAAATAACTTTTATTATCGTGGTATTAAGTTTAGTTTTATAAACTTAAGCTTTTAGTTTTATGGAAATCTTAAACAATCTTTTCTTTACAAAAACTGTTTTAGAATTAAGACAAATAAATAGTTTTCTTCTACAAATAAAAACACCTGCTAATGATTGGGTGGGAATGGTTTTTAACTTTACACTTTATTTGGCTATTGTTGGTGTCTTAATTATTCTTATTTTACAAGTAAAAACATTTACGCAAAATCAAGATGTTACAGAAGTAAAAACTTGGGAAAGTATTTGGACAATAATTCCTTTACTTGCATTAGTTGGTTTGTGGTGGCTCTTTTAGTATGGCTTTAGCTATTGCTATTTTGATTTGGCTTTTAGCAATAACTATTACTGCTCTTTTTTTCTTTGGCTCGTCTTTTCCTGCCTTAGCTTCAAATTTTTCTCAAATAGATAATCAATTTTCCTTAACCCTAATCATTACGGGCATTGCTTTTTTACTGTCTCACCTTCTACTTGGCTACTTTATTCTTAAATATCAGGAAAAAAAATCATCTATAGCAAAGTATCATTTAGGTAATCTTCGCTTAGAAATAGCTTATGCTTCATTGCTTATTGTTATATTTATTACACTTGCTGCCACTAGCCAAAATATATGGAATAAAATTTATTCTTCCACTCCTAAAAATCCCTTAGAAATTGAAGCTGTTGCTAAACAGTTTGAATGGCAATTTCGCTATCATGGGTCGGATAACAAATTTGGTAGAATTGATTTAACTCAAATAGAAAAGGATAATAACCCCTTAGGTTTAGATAAAAATGACCCTGATGGAAATGATGATATTTTAACAGGTAGCGAACTTGTAGTTCCTCTTGGAGAGTCCATAAGGCTTTATTTACGATCTCAAGATGTAATTCATAGCTTTTTTGTTCCTAACTTAAGAGTTAAACAAGATGTTATGCCAGGAATGCTAATGAAATTACATTTTCAAGCTACCAAAATAGGGGAATATGAAATTGCTTGTGCTGAACTTTGTGGCTTAGGACATTACCGAATGAAAGCAAAGCTAAAAGTTGTTAGTAAAGAAGACTTTGCTGTCTGGTTAAGAAATAATACCAAAAATGATAAGAATTAATTAGGAGGATTATTTGTTTGCGCAAATATTTATTTAGCCAAGATCATAAAATTATAGGGCTACAATATTATTTGCTTGCACTATTAGCAGTTTTTGTATCTATTACTTTTTCTGTAATAATGCGTCTTAGGTTAACTTGGCCTAGTGATGTTTGGTTTATAATGTCAAAACTGCTTCCAACAGCATTTAACGAAACTGGTCAAATGACACCAGAGTTTTACCTTTCATTAATGACAATGCACGGTACAATAATGGTTTTTTTTGTGCTAACACTGGCACCACAAGCAGCTTTTGGTAATTACTTTTTGCCTTTGCAAATAGGTGCTAAAGAAATGGCTTATCCTAAATTGGGGCTAATTTCTTTTTGGCTAACATTTTTGTCTTTTTGTGTTTTGCTAAGTGCTTTTTTTGTTACAGGTGGCGCACCCTTGACGGGTTGGACGGCTTACCCTCCTTTAAGCAGTATTGTTAGCAGTCAACCAGGTCAAGCTAGAGGGATGGATCTTTGGTTGGTTAGTTTGTCAATTTTTTCTTTAGCAACAATATTAAATTCAATAAATTTTCTTATCACAGTTATTACAAAACGAACTACAGGCATGAGCTTAATGCGCTTGCCGTTGACTTGTTGGGGCTGGTTGGCTACGGCTATGGTTTCGCTGCTAGCTTTTCCTGTGCTACTAGCAGCAGGTTTATTACTTCTATTTGATAGAACTTTAGGGACAGCCTTTTTTCTTCCTTCAGGGCTGCTTATTGACGGTAAAGTTATTAGTCTAACCGATGGTTTACCACTGCTTTGGCAACATTTATTTTGGTTTTTTGGACATCCTGAAGTTTACATTGCAATTTTGCCTGCTATGGGCTTTGTTTCTCATTTTTTAGCGACTTTTTCCCGCAAACCTGTTTTTGGCTATCGCTCTATGGTTTTTGCTACCCTAGCTATTGCTCTACTTGGATTTTTAGTTTGGGGACACCATATGTTTATTGCTGGAATAAGCCCTTATTTATCAATGACATTTTCTTTACTTACTTTAACAATAGCTGTGCCTTCAGCTATAAAAACCTTAAATTGGTTTGGTACAATTTGGGGTGGAAAAATCCAACTTACTACACCAATGTTATATTCCCTAGGGTTTATTTCTTTATTTATAACTGGAGGTTTAGGAGGGATCTTTTTAGGGCAAAGTAGCCTGGATATTTACTTACATGACACTTATTTTGTTGTAGGACATTTTCATTTAATTATGGGGTCATCGGCTATCTTTGCAATTTTTGCTGCAACTGCATTTTGGTTTCCTCAAATTGTGGGCAGACAAATGAATGAAGATCTAGGAAAAGTGCATTTTTTTATTACTTTTTTAGGAGTTTATGCAATATTTCTTCCTATGCACTTTTTAGGAATAGCTGGAAATCCAAGACGTTATGCCGAAATTAGCGAGTTTCTTTATCTAAACGAGTTGCAGCCCTTACATAAATTTATCACAATTGCTATGTTGGTGACTGTTAATGTCCAACTACTATTTTTAATTAACTTAATTACTAGTATTTTTGCTGGTAAAAAGGTTAAGGAAAATCCTTGGAAAGCAACAACTCTGGAATGGACTAGTAGCTCTCCACCCTCCAAAGATAATGCTACTACTATTGTTTACCGAGGAGCATATGATTTTAGCCTGCCGGGAGCAAATAAAGATTATTTTATGCAAACAGAGGATTTGCCTAATAATTCTTTAGATAATTCTTAGGCATTTTTAAGGAGTAATTATGACATCAGTTGATATAAAAGAAAAATCTAATGATGTTACTACTGGCGGTGGAGGAAATAACAATTTAGATAACTTTCGCGGCGGTGGCGGTGGCGGAGATGATAGTAACGACAAGAATAAAACCCAGCCAAAAGAAAAAAAATCTAGTCCAATGCTTTTTTTATTATTTGCCATAATTCCTATTATAATGTTTTTTGGCGCGATTATTTTTGTTTATATTGTTCGTGAAATGGGTAAGGCTTGGAAACCTATCTCTATGCCATCAGCAGTTGTTTCTAGCACTCTAGTCTTAATTATTAGCAGTTTTACATTAGAAATTGCTCGTAGTGCTTTGAAAAATAAGCTGTTAGAAAAATTTAAGCGTTGGGTAATGATTTCTACTGTCTTAGGAATAGCTTTTTTTACTAGCCAACTAGTTGCATGGAAGCAACTTATGGCTAAAGGCGTTTATATGGAAGCTACAAACCCACATGCTACATTTTTCTATATTTTAACAGGAGTTCACGCATTACATTTGCTTGGAGGTTTGCTTGGCCTATCATATATATTGCTTGGGGCAATATACTATAGATTTACGGCTGAAAAACGAGCAGCAGTTGATGTTGCTACTGGGTACTGGCATTTTATGGATGTTTTATGGATCGTTCTTTTTGTATTACTTTTTGTTTGGAAATAATTTTTTTATTAAGTATTTTCTTCTACTTAAATACCGCTACTATATTTGCTCATTGTGCAATGTGCAAAACTACAACAGAACAAGCAATTAATTCTAGCGCAGTTAATTCGCTTGGTTTGGCAGTATTATTTTTATTTGTCCCAGCAGTAATATTTTTTGCATTAATGTTATTAGTTATTTATAAGTATAAATAGGAGATATGGATTTTTATCTGCTATCAATCGTTTTCACTAACAATGACAAATGTTATTGTTAAAAACAACAACATAAACAATAGGTTTTCAAAGGATTGTTAGGGTTTATTGGATGAGTACCGAATCAAGCATTGTACCAACAAAGGCAGAAGTATTATCTGAATCCTTGGCGGCACAAACAAATGAACAACCAAACACTAAGCTGTTGTCTACCTACCTTGAGTTAGTTAAACCACGCATTTTAATACTCTTACTATTAATTGCTATTGCTGGTTTTGGTATGGCAACAGAGAATTGGCGTAGCCTTTTGCTACTACATTTAAGTTTGGGTGTTTCATTAATTGGTGCTGCAACAGGAACACTTAATCAATGGTGGGAACGCTCAAGTGATGCAGAAATGTGGCGCACTAAGCAACGTCCTTTACCAACAAGTAGAATTACTGCTAGAAAAGCTGTTTTATTTGGTAGCCTTACGGCTTTAGCTGGAGTCTTATATTTATCATATTTTGTTAACTTAATCACAGGTCTAATAGGTTTATTTACAATACTTAGCTATATTTTTTGTTACACTCCGCTAAAACGTCGCACGCCTCTAAGTACCGTAATAGGAGCTTTTCCAGGTGCTACACCTCCATTAATTGGTTGGGCCGCAGTAACTAACCAAATTGATCTATCAGGGTTAGTGTTATTTTTAATTATGTTTTTCTGGCAATTTCCTCATTTTCTAGCTATTGCTTGGATGTATAAAGAAGATTATGCTCGCGCAGGAATCCGTATGTTGCCAATTGTTGAACCAGAGGGCTTTACAACAGGCCGACAAATCTTACTTTATGCCTTAGTTCTTTTGCCTATTAGCCTTTTACCAACAATGATTGGAATAACAGGAAAAATTTATTTTGTAGGAGCTTTATTATTAAGCTCCTGGTATCTTTACTGTAGCTTTCTAACAGCTAAAGAGCGTTCATGGCAACAAGCTAGGCGACTTTTACAATCATCTGTAATTTATTTGCCTATTTTATTTCTATTGATGTTACTAGATAAAATTTCCTTACGTTAATAGTAGATTATTAAAAATAATAATGATAAGTTTTGAGTTAATCAAAGCTTACCATTACTATTTTTTATCTTTGAGATAGCTTAAGAAGATTTTTCGCCTGCTTGTAAGTATTTCTTTAAGGTGCGTTTAGCTGAATCTTCATCAAAGGGGCGATTCTCTAAAATAGAACGTTTACGGATGTTTTCTGCAAGGCTGCCAAATAATGTAGTTAATACATGAATGCGTTCACTTAATTGAATTAAGTGTTGATCGCTAATTGTACCTTTACGATTAGCTAGCATATTGGCACAAGTGAAAAGATCGTTAACTGTTCGCTTAAGTTCTACCCTATCAGAATAAAAAACTTTTGGTAGAAATTTCATTAAATAAACTTGAATTTGTCGCATAAGTGAAGTAAGAAAAGGATTTAACTCAAGTAAAATTTTTCGTTCAATATAATCTTTTAATTGTCGCTCGGCGCGTGAGCAAATTTGCCAAATACACCAGGGTATGCTCACGTAGTAGCATAGTTCCAATAAGTCGCTCACGGTAATCTTTATAAAGGTCTTCTCTAGTTAAGTTTGGTAAATAGGTTTGTGCTAACTCTAAGTAATTTTCCTGTAAAACATGTCTTAGAATACCTAAACTATCTTCTACACGTTTGATATATTCTTCTAAAGAGCTAATTTCATTTAAGTTAATTAAATGTCCACGTTTACCAAAAACGCGCTCTGCTTCCATTTCCAAAGTAAAAGACATGCTATCAAAACGAGTTCCTAGAGGTTCATTGACTGGATAGGACTTAAGAAAATGAATTAATTGTCTAAAGTTAATCTCTATTAACTTAAACCAGTAAAAAGTAAGTTGATAATCTGTTAAATCATCTTTACTAGGGCTAACTCTGGAAACCATTCTAATTAAACGGCTTAATTCTAAAAGCAAAGGAATAACATAACGGCGTTCCCGGCGGTTATCTTCTGGAATATTCTTAAAAGCCTCTTGAAGCCGCTTATCTATAACAGTACGTTCTAAATAGTAGCGATACTTACGATGCAATATAGGATTAAAATAATTTAAATCTTTAATTACTTTGACTGCAAAATAAACAAAACCTTTTAGGTTTAAGAAAGGTAGTTGGGGTTTTTCTTGGAAATGTTCCTCTCTCATTGTTGAGCGAAGATGCTTAAAAGTATGCCTAATTAACTCTAAGTGACGAAAATAGGCATCTTCTAGGCGTGCTGATGGCTGTTGCTCAAAAAAGCTGTCTAAAGCTTTAGATATATGGGTTAAATACTCAATAAAATCTAACAGAAATATTGAATCAGGTAATACTATATTAGAAACTTTCTCGTCATTAATTTGCTTTTTAGCAAAACTATTTGTTAGAGAAATAATACTTTTTCTCAATACTGACAAAGCTTCTTTATCATCTGTTTGTTGACGATTGGCAGACGGACTACTTTCTTCATTTATAAATTCTGTAATTAAAGTTGCTTCACGTTTTCTAATTCCTTTTAAGAAATCTTTATATTGTGGTATTACTCGGTCAGACATTGAGTCTAAAGTATCAAATAGTTGCTTACCATGTAAACTATTGCTGAGTAAAGATTTAAGCTGCTCTAAATTTGTATAAGCTTTAATTAAATCTACTTCTGGAGATTTATTTCTATAATATTGTTCAACTGGTAAAGGAGTATTTTTGCGTAAGCGATGAGTTTCTTTTATATAATGAACTTCGGGTTTGACCAAAGTAATGCTATTTAGTACCTGTGTTACTGTATTAAGTAGTAATAAAGTTTTTTTAGCTGAATTTTCAGGAGTTTGTCGTCCTAAGGGGTCAGTTTCATCATAGCTATCAACATTGCTTTGCAGTAGTAAAATTAGCTCAAAATCTATATAAAGATTAGCTAGAGCTACACGTTGGTCATCAGAGGTTATTAAACGTAAGAATTCAGTGAAGCTATTTTGTTTTGTATCGCTTGGATCAGGGATTTCTCCAACTTCAACAGCAACTTCTGTAGCGGGAGAATCAGATGGAGGGGTTACTAGTTCTAAAACAGGTGTTTCTTCAACTACAGGGTTTATTTCATCTGGTAAATTTTTATCATTATCTGCTCCCATGAACTACTCCTTAAAAGTGAGGGTTATTTAGCTAAAATTTTTCTTGCTGCTTGTAAATCTGGCATTTGGAAACCTTCATTAAACCAACTATAGATTTCTTTTAGCATTTCTTGGGCTTTTTCTTTGTTTTCTGAAAGTTGCCATAGTTTAGCTAAACTAATACTTGCACGAAGTTGTAGTAGTTTAGCTTGTTGATGTTTTGCAATGTTTATGGCTTTAAGAAAACAGTTTTCTGCTTGAGCCAAATCATTGTCTAAGAGTAGTAAAATTTCACCTTTTAGGCGATACATTTCAGCATCATACCAATGATCATTGTTTTTTTCTGCAATATTGATAGCTTCTTTTAAGGTATCTAATGCAAGGCTAAGCTTATCTGTTTTGCTATAACATTCAGCCAACAGCGTCATAAAGTAAGGAACAACAAGTTCTGAGCCTGAAGAACGCCAGAAATTTACAGCTTGCTCTATTTCTTGAAGACCTGACAAGTCTGCTTTTTGTACTAAAGCCCATCCATGAACTACCATCCCAGCTAGCATCCAGTTAGGAAAGCCTTTTTCTTGAGATAATTTAATAGCTTTTTCTGATTGTTGAAGAGCTTGATCAACTCTTAAAAGGTATTGTTGGCAACAACAATCATGAATTAAAGCATAGCCCAGGCTATAAGGATGAGAAAGTTCTAGAGCTTGACTAATAGCTTCTTTTCCTCGTTTAATAGCTTGTTCAGGATAGCCCATTAAACTAAGCGGCCAGGCCTGCATTCCACGATTAGCAACATCTGGATCTTGACCATAAAGAAAAGCTAAGGTGTGGTGTTTATCAGGTGTATAAAGCTCTATGCCTTCCTGCATATGGTGTTGAGAGCTAATCAAATCCCCAGACCAAAAAATTGTATTTCCCATTGCTCTATGAGCTTCTAGTAAAATTGCTGAGTCTTTTTCTTCTTGAGCTAGTTCAAGGAGTTGTTTAGCTAAATTTGCTGCTGTTTTATAATCTGCACGGCCAATATAAAACGCCCATAAACCTCTTAATGCTGGAAATAATTTAGCCTTGTCGCCAAGCTTTTTACATAGTTCTTGTGCTTGTGTGTAAGCATTTAGCACTTCTACGGCTGCATAGCCTTTTGTAGCAATAATTGGCGCACCAATAGCTAATTGTAATTCTATTTGCCGTTCTGTGCGTTCTATGCTGTTTGGAAGAGTTTTTAATAGCTCTAAAGCTTCAGCAAAAAATCCAATGGCTTCTTGATTAACATAACGTTGAACTGCTTGATTACCAGCCTTTTGCAGGTAATCAACAGCTTTCCAAACTAATTTTGGATCAATTGCGCTATCTACAACCACTTTACACCAATGATAAGCTAGATAGGAAAAATAAGGAGCTAGATCATTTGCATAAGTCTTTTCATACCATTCAGCTACGGCTCGATGTAGTTGACGGCGTTGGGAAAATAACATTAGGTTATAAACTACATCACGGGTAATAATATGCTTAAAAATATAAGCTAAATCTGGGTCAGGACGCTCTAAAGGTGTTAAATCAAGACCTTCTAAAACCTTAAAATGTTCTGCAATACGTGCTTTATCTTCATTTATTGGATAAATATCTTGAAGGGTACGGAAAGAAAAAACTCGTCCTATCACACTTGCTACTTTAATTGTTAGTTGTTGGGCAGGTGTAAGACGATCTACACGGCTAGTTATTAGTCCCTGTATAGTGTTTGGAAGCTTTGTAGTTTTTAGCTCATTAGATTTATTAGATAGCCGACATTCTCCATTAATAATTTCAATAAAGCCTAGATCACGCATTACATAAGCTAATTCTTCGCTAAAAAAAGGATTACCTTCACTTTTTTCAATTATTAAATCTTCTACTTGTTTTGGTAAAGAATTTACTCCTAAGCGATGACAAACTAAACTTAGAGTGTCAGCAACAGATAAATTATTAAGTACTATTTTTTCTGTCTTGCTCAAAACCTGTATTTCTTTATATTCAAGTGGAATTGGCTCTGCAATTGGTCTAGTTACTATTACGGTAATTAAATTTTCTATTTGCTGACATACTAGCAGCAGCAACGCCCAAGAGCCAGAATCCAACCAATGAGCATCTTCCATAACTAAAATTAAAGGGTTTTTGCTAGCCTGCTTTAGTAGATTAATTAGTAACTCATGCACAGCATCAGCACGAGTTTTACCTATTAATTCTGCTGTATATTCATTGTCTACCCAATCCCAGGGTAAAAATACATCTAAAAGAGGCGCAGATTGTAAAGTCTTAGCATCATTAGGCAATTGTCGCAAAATATGAGTTTGTTGTTCTGTTTTATCCGCGTCAGATAAATTTTCTAGTTGAAAAAGTTGATTAACCACATTTCGCCAAGCAAAATAGGGAGTAGAGCTTTCAATTGAATCACCTTCACTAGTTAAGGTAAGAAGTTCTAGTTCTTGTGCTTGTGTAATTAACTGCTCTGTTAAGCGAGATTTACCAATTCCCGCTTCTCCTTCAATGATTATAGAACTACATTTACAGGTTTGTTTTGACAAAAGTAATTTTTCTTTTAGGAAAGCAATTTCGTTAATACGTCCTACAATAGGTGTTTTAGGGTTAGAGGGGGTTTTTGATTTTTTAGCTGTTAGTAGTGAAGGTTGGTAAATTGTTATTGGTTGTTGTTTACCTTTTATTGTAACTGGTTCTAGTGGTGTAAAATTTAATCGATTAGAGGCTACTTTAGCTGTGGTTTTATCCGTTAAAATACTTCCTTGTGCAACTTGCATTAATCTAGAAGCTAAATTTACAGTATCCCCTATAATTGTATATTCCCGCCTAACGCTACTTCCAACAGAACCGCAAAAGGTTTGTCCTGTAGTAATTCCAATAGAACTTTGTAGGCCAAGTTTTTTTAATTCCTCCTGCATTGCTATTGCTGCACGTACACCCCTTGCTGGGTCATCTTCATGAGCTAATGGAGGTAGTCCCATTGCTGCTACTAGTGAAACTCCTTTATCATCAACACTTATCTTATTAATGCTTCCTTCATACCGATACAAGCTAATTTGTAAAGCACACATAGCTTCTTGTGCTTTTTCTAAACTTTCATGATTAAGATCTGGAAGGTTGATAAATAAAACTGTAATTCTACGTAATTCTGCAAGCCAATCTGTTTGTCCGCTATCAATACGACTACGAATAGCTCCAGGAATAAAAGCTCTTATTGCTGTTGTTGCCGTAGCTTTAGGTTGTACTTTGGCTATTTCAGGGAAATATGAGTTAGTTCTTAAATTGACTAATAAAATCTTGTCATTTTTATTAATGACTTCCACTTTTTCTTTAATTAGTTCCCAAGCTTGAGAAGAAAGTAAAATTTCGCCTGCTTTGGCTAATGAATTAGCTAAAGCTATTTGATCTAGTGGATCACCAGTTACTAAAAGTTCCCAACGCCCAAAAATACCTCCTAAAGTTTGGATAGAAACTTCGCCTATATTGATAATTAGCTTAATAGCTAACTCTACATCACTAGCTACTTGGTAATTATGTAGCTCTTTTTGTACTCTTAAACAACAATCTGCTACACGTTCAGTTAATTTATTTAAGTCTTCTTTAATAAATTCTTCTGTAAATAAAACTAATAGAGCATCTCCAGCAAATTTAACAATATCACCACCATAGCTTGTAATTAGGTCTATTAATTTGCCTAAATAATTATTAAGTAAGTTTGTTAGTTCTTCTGCGCCAGATGGCCCACGCTTTGCTAAACGTTCGGTTAAGGTTGTAAAACCAGAAATATCAGCAAAAAGCACAACACAAGAAAGTTTTTTTTTGGTTGGTTTAGTAAAGTAATTAGGATCTTGTGTGGCTTGTTCTACAACTAAAGTAGGTACATAACTACTTAAAGTTTCTAGTAATGTAGACATAAAGCCGTTCCTTAATAATTAAGTATATTGCTTAGGATTAATAACAGTAAACTTATCGATTAATATATTGATTGCATAAATCCAATATATCGGATTTATCAGATAAAAAAACATCTACAAAATCTTCTGGTAAATTAGCTGACATTTCTTCTAATGCATGTCTAGCTTCACGTAAATAAGTTTTTGCTTCAGCTACCCTATTTTGAGCAACAAAACATCTTCCCATTGTGCTAGAAGCAATCATAAGTGTATAGCGAAATTGATGTTCACGAGATATTTTTCTTGCTTGTCGGCAAGCTTCTAAAGCTTTGTCTATTTGATTAGAGCTAAAGTAACAAAGACTAATTTTAGCTAAAGCTTCTGCTAGACGGTAATGATAATTTAACGAAGCAAAAAACTCTATGGCTTGTTCATAATTTGTAATTGCTTCAGTAAATTTTCCAACATACTGATATATTTCTGCTAGTTCAGCATGAGCGCGACTAACATGTAATCTATTACTAGATTTTTTACTTAACTGTAAGACTTGATTGGCTGTTTCTTCTGCTAAAGAAAACTCTTTACGATATAAAAATATAGGAATCATTGTGCTACGGGCAATTAACTGAGCAAATAAATTAATATTAGTAGATTGTTCTAAACCTCGATGACAACAATCTTCTGCTAAGTCAAATTGTCTACATTGGGCGTAAGTTGTGCCAAGTAAACCAAGTGTTCTGGTGTATTGAGAAGTTTCACCAGCAATTTCTAAGTGTTCTAGAGCGCGTTGATAGTGTTTTATAGCTTGACCAAGAAGGCCAACCTGCATATCAGCTAATGCTAAAGCAGTGTAGGCAAAACCTTTAGCTTGTGATGAACTGCCAGCAACGGCCATTAGCCAACGAGCAGCACCTTCTAATTCTTTTGGATTAAAGGACTTAGATAAAGTAAAGCCTGATAAAGCTGCTAGTCTTTGAACTGTATCGCCACTACGCTCAAATATTGCTATTGCTTCTGTAAAATGTTTTTGTGCTTGAGGATAATCAGTTAAGAGGAGTTGTAGCATACCCATTTCTTTTAGCACACTTCCATGTAGTTGTGGCTCTGCTACTTTTTGACTAATCATTAAGGCTTCTTCTAAATGGCTTAAGGCTACATCTGCTCTACCACGTAACGAGGCTAGCGAGCCTAACCCAAGTCGATAAGTGCTAAGAAGACGTAAAAATTTTCTGTAATGAATATCTGTTGGCATATCAGCTAAAGCGTCTTTAGCCCATTCCAAATAATTGGATTGCTCACTTGCTGAGCCTGCTTGTCTTTCTTGTTCAGCAGCACGAACAGAATATTCAAAAGTTTTTTCTGCTACTCCAGCATTACGGTAATGATAAGCAATTTGTGGCGTTACTTTTTCTATCATCCCTGAAAAACATTTTTGTAGGGCTTCAGCTCCTTTTTCATGTAACTGGCGTTTTCTTCGCTTACTTAGATTTTGATAAAGTATTTGTTGGATAGTATTATGATGGAAAATATAGCGATCTTCAGTTTGTCCACCTATTTCATCGATAAGGCTACGTCTAATGGCTGTTTCTAAAATATAAATAAGCTCTTCTTCATCTAATTGGGTAACGGTTTGTAGAAAAATAAACCCAAATTCATTGCCAATTACAGAGGCTTGGCTAAGTACATCTAAAATAGGTTTGTCTAATTGTTTTAATTTTAGTTCTATTAAATCTGAAATAGATTTTGGTAATTCTAATTTTCCAAATCAGAAAATTTCCATTGCCCATTTTTTTGTTTAGATAAAGTGCCATTTTCTAGCCAAAGCATTACCATTTCCTTAACAAAATAAGGATTTCCATCTGTTTCTTGATAAAGTGCGTTTGCTAGTTCATCTGTATTTTCTATTCCTGGGCAGAGTCGAGAAACAAAATGTCCTACTTCTTGAAGGTTAAAAGGTATTAAATGACAAACTTGTACATTTTCTCTTTGATGTAGTTGTTGGGCCCAGGTTTTTAAGGTGCTACCTTCAATTAATTCTCCTGTGCGAATTGTAGCAACAAGTAAAATAGGTACATTAGCTAGGGTTTTAGCCAAATAAGCAAAAGCTAGCAAACTAGCATCATCAGCCCATTGTAAATTATCTAGAAAAAATACTATAGGTTTATGTGATGCTAAAGCTTTAAGGCAACGGCGTATAGCTTCAAAACTTCGCATTGCTTGTTCAGCCCCGCCTTGCATTTGTAGCAACATATAAGAAGCACGAACGGTATCACGCTTTTTTAAGGCTTCTTCTATTTGTTCAGTTCGTTCAGCAAAGATATTACCTAATAAATTTGTAGGATTATCTAAAAGAGAACTAGTCCAAAAATCGCTAAGAGCATCTAAAAAAGTAACAAATGGCAGTCCACAAATATTTTCATAAAAACGGCCAGAAAGAAAAGCTGCATTATTTTTAATTTGAGTATGAAATTGACTAACTAAAACACTTTTTCCCATTCCAGACTCGCCAGTAACTAAAACTAACTGTGGTTTACCTTTTAAGGCAAGTTGAAAGCGGTTTTGAAATTGCTCTAGCTCTTTAGCGCGACCTACAAAGCCTTGATTAGCTGCAAAATCTTCCTCTATATTTTCTACTGCTGCTGCAACGGTTTGAGCATGTTGGCCTATAGGTTGGACTAGTGACCAAGTTGTATTAGCATTAGTACTTTTTCCTGGTTCAATTAAGCGTAATGCTCTAGCCAGGGCTAAAGCATTTTGAAAACGATCTTCTTTACGTTTAGCCAAAGCTTTAGCAATAAAAACATCAAATTCTGGTGTTAAAGCCTTGTTAATATGACTAGGTGGGATTACTTCATGTCTAAGAATTGCTAACATTTTATCTGCTAAGGTTTTAGCTTCAAAAGGCAGTTGCCCAGTTAGCATTTCATAAATAACAATGCCTAGTGAAAATAAATCGCTTCTTACATCAACATCTTCACCTCGAACTTGTTCAGGGGACATATAAGCAACTGTGCCTTGCATTATTCTTTGGGTGTTAAGTTGTCCTACACGTCCAAGTGTGCTTTTTCCCTTTGCTTCATCAATAAGGCTACCTGGACAAATTTTAGCTAGTCCAAAATCTAGCACCTTAACATAACCATCTGGGCGAATCATTAAATTTTCTGGCTTAACATCTCTATGGATAATACCTAAATTATGCGCTGCCCCTAAGCCCTCAGCCGTTTGAGAAGCAATATCTATCACTTCATAAGGATCTAATTTAGCTTCATTTAACTTTTCTCTTAGAGTTTGGCCAGGGATTAATTCCATTGCAATATAGTAATATTCGTTATGCTTGCACTGTAGACTATAGCCATACCACCCCGGCCAAGTTGGGATTTAATTGTATAGCGGCCCAAAGTTGTACCTATTTGTATTTCTTGCATATTCTCACCAAATTTTGATTATTCAGTTTCATTTGCCAAAAGTTTTAATTGAGCAGATTTTTTTCTAGTTGGGTCAATGGCTAAGAGTTGACGAAATCTTTCATCAACATAATCTGGTGCAAGGCGTTCAATCCATTTATAAGCTTCATCTCTAATGCGAACATAAACTTCTTTCTTTCTGCTAACAATTCCATTTAATAATGCTGAAGCTACTTCATCAGCACTTTCTAGGCTAATAAAATGTTTTACTGTATCAAAAAGCTTGCTATCTGCTAAATTAGTAACCGTTACATTAGGATGAATAATTGTTAGCTGTACTCCGCTATTAATAGGTAGTTCGCGTCTAAGGGCTGCTACAAAATTATTTAATCCTCCTTTAGTTCCAGTATAAACACTATGAGAAGGTGAATAAACATGCGCACTTAATGAACCAGTATAAGCAATAACTCCAGAACGATGAGCTAAGAAGTAATCTAAAAAAGTGCGGGTCATACGAATTTGGGCGACTAAATTAACATCTATTAGACGCTGAATTTGTGTTGAGGACATATCCCAAAAAGGCCCTAAAACAATAATGCCAGCATTGTTAAATAAAATATCTATATTGCCAAATAAATCACGGGCATAATCTAAAATTTGTTCTGGTGCGTCTTCTTCTGTTAAATCTATAGCTAAAATTTCTACTGTGGGAAGTTCTGTTTGTAAGATTTCTAAAGCTTCTTGGTTATAATCAACTGCTAGGACTTGGGCCCCTAGGCCAATTAGTTGAGAGACAATAGCTTTACCAATACCATTTGCTCCACCTGTAACAATCGCTGCTTTATTATGATAATAATCTGGTAAGCTAGGGGTATTGTATTTTTTTACTAAAGTGTAAGCTAACACACCGCCACTTGCTAAAAGTAAAGCTTTAACTAATTGATTCATAAAATTGTAGTTGCCTCCAGCTAGAAAAGTTTTAGAAGAGGAGTTTATTATAACTAGATAAACTATTATAACCAAGTTAGATAAAACTTTTCTTATTGGTAGGACATTTTTCTAACAACTACAAATTATTACTTTTAATTAGGTTCTTTAGGAGTTCTTACCAGGCGCAAACCTACATAAAAGTAATGATTTATTGGTAATCCAATTACTCGACTAGCACAACGACAGGAAGCAGCTAAACTATGCCAGCCACCACCTTTAATAACCTTTTCTGAGCCACTTTTAGGGCCTGTAGGATCTGTTACTGTTTCACCAGAATAACTATCATACCAATCCTGGCACCATTCCTGAACATTGCCATGCACGTCATAAAGACCCCATGCATTAGGCTGTTTTCTACCTACAGGATGGGTTTTTCCACCAGAATTAGCTTCATACCAAGCTAGCCTTTCAAGCTCTCCTGCATAATCCTCATTACTACCTGCTTTAGCAGCATATTCCCATTCTGCTTCTGTAGGTAGACGGTAAATGTAGGTTGGACTAAGCATATTGATTAACTCAATAAATTGCTGTGTTTCTTCCCAAGAAACATTTTCTACAGGTAACTTAGCACCCTTAAATGAGCTAGGGTTATTGTCCATAATCATTTGCCATTGTGCTTGTGTAACTTCTGTAGCACAAATTTCAAAAGCTTTAGAGATTATTACTTTATGGACAGGTTTTTCATCTAAATGACCGTTTTCAGTTCCCATAGAAAATTCACCTGGAGGAATTTTGATAAATTTCCCTAAAAAATCATCAACAATTTTTTTGCTAGTTGTAGATGCTTTACTTTGTTGCTTTTTATTGCTTTTAATGGTTTTGTTAGATTTTTTTTGTTTATTCATAAATTAAAAAGATTATTAAAAAAGTAGCTCAAAGTCTTGAGCTACTTTTTAAGTAATTAATCAGAAAGCTGAATAGACGAGATTATTTGTTGAAAAGCTCTTTGATAATTTCGTGATTCTGCTTGAGGTGAAACAGGGATTAAATAAAACATATCGCCGTTATTAAGTCGAGCAGTAATAATCGTTACACTTTCGGTCTTTCCAGTAACATCTGAAACATTAGTGAAGTTAGCAATAAAACCTCTGCGCCCATTTACTGTAGTGCGTTGTAGTTGTCCTTGTTGTCGTAAATTTGGATTATTTTGTTGTAATGCTTGGATAAACTCACTGCTAGCTTGCTTAAAATTTACTTCTCCATTAGTACGTGTTATACCTGCTAAAACTCCATGGGTAAAGATAAAGCGTTGGGATACTTCACCATAAGCACCTTCTGGAGCAAAAGTTACGCTGTTTTGGTCTTTTAGCTCTCGCCAATTTTCTGGAACCTTAAATTCAAAAGACCTATCACTATAACTTTTATAGCGTGTTGAAGGTAAAGCTACACGACTATTTATAGTGCCACCTGAAGTTGGACGGTTATTACCAGTATTATTACCAGTATTATTACCAGCATTATCATTTTTATTATCTCTAGGCGTTGCATTTGGTAATTCTCTTAATCGTGCTTGAACACGGCTAAATTCCTGGTCACTACGGTTAGACTTGCGTACATTTAAGAGTTCAGCCTCACGATTAATAGCTTCATAACGATTACCTGGGTTTGGGTGGCTACTTAACCATTCTGGCCCACCTTTGCCGCCAGAAGCTTTTTCAATAGTGCGAAACATATTTCCTAAATCCCTTGGGTCATAACCAGCCTGTGCCATAATTTGCGCACCAAGTAAGTCAGATTGGGTTTCATATTCACGGCTAAATTTTAAGAAATAAGCACCAATACCTAATTGGCTACCACCAGCAATAACACTACCTAGCCCACCACCAACGATTGCTCCTAAGATTTGACCTGCTGTTGCTCCAATAGCATATTTTTGTGCTTTAGCTGCCTGTGCTGTTCCATGACGTAGTGCAACATGGCTAATTTCATGTGCCATTACTCCTGCTAGCTCGCCCTCTGTTTTAGCCACTTCAATTAAACCACGATTTACATAAGTAAATCCCCCAGGCAAAGCAAAAGCATTTATTTCCTTTGCATCCACTAGCTTAAAAGAGTAACGAAATTCATTTTGTTGGTATTGTGGGGGAATGGCTTCAACTAGTCGTTGACCAACATTAACTAGATAGCTTTCTAATTGCCGGTCACGGATTATTGGCAATTTACGTTCTGCTTCGCTAGCTGCTTCTTGACCTAATTTAACATCATCAGAAATTTTATAGGGGTTTTTAGGTGCAACAATCTTAGTTTGTGCTAAAAGCGATGAAGAAAGTAGCAAAGTTACTAGTATAATTACAGAAATAGCTTTTTGAAGTTTTCTCACAGCTAGCCTCCTAATATTAAATAAATAGAATGGTTTTAATTACATAGGTTATTAAAAACTAATTTTAGTTGCTTTTTTGGTTTTGAAAATTAGAAATAAAACCAATCTGTTTTTTGTTTTGTTTAATTGATCGCTATTTTAAGTAACAATATTTCAATAATATAAAAATTTAGACTTAACTATATGCTTAAGTAAAATTAATTGATAAAATTAAAAGGCATTTTTGATAAAAAGTTTAAGCTTAAATCTTGCTATAATTAGTGCTAATACATTATTATCACGTAAGCAAATATAGATATTTATTATTTATCATAGTATCAATCAATTAACGGTAAGAAAAGCTAGAATAGCAAGGAGTTTTGCTATTAATTATTTAGGGTTTTAGGTTATATTTAGAACCAAAAATTTTTGTTAAAGTAATTTAGTTTAATAATTTTTAGGAGCAAATTTTATGGGCCAAGCGGCTCAACAAAGTTATTTTGATAGTTTAATTGGTCGAGAAATCAATAATCGATACAAATTAGAAACAAAAATTGGTTCTGGGGCAATGGGTGCAGTCTTTCGTGCTACAGATTTACATAGTAGCGAAATAATAGCTATAAAAGTTATTTCTCCAGATCTAGCTAATGATGAGAAATTTATTAAACGCTTTGAGAGAGAAGGCGAGCTAGGGAAATTACTTAATCATCCCAATATAGTTAGGGTTGAAGAATTTGGAGCAACTGAAGGCTTATTTTTTATAGCAATGGAATTTGTTGCTGGAGATACATTAAAAAGTTACTTAAATACATCTGCTCCTTGTTCACCTAACAGAACTTTAGAACTTTTAACTCAACTTTGTGGGGCTTTGGATTTTGCTCATAAACATAATGTATTGCATCGAGACTTAAAACCAGAAAATATTTTAATGACAAGAAATTCCAAAGGGGAAGAAGTCTTAAAATTAGCAGACTTTGGAATTGCCAAACGCACTGATTTAAGCAAAACAAAAGACCAAATGCTAACGGTTGAAGGTGAAATTTTTGGCACACCCCATTATATGTCACCAGAACAAGTTTTAGCTCAGAAATTAAAACCTACAACAGATGTTTATAGTATTGGAGTAATGCTTTATCAAATGCTTAGCGGTAAATTACCTTTAGAGCATTCTAAAGCTCAACAACTTTTAATCCTTAAAATTAGCCAAGATGTTGCTCCTATTTCTAAAACTTTTCCCTTTGTTTCCCCTATTTTTGACCCTATTCTAAAAAAAGCTTTAAGCCGTACTGTTACAGATAGATATCAATCAGCAGGCGAACTATTAGAAGCTTTTGCTGATGCACTAAAAGAATTTGATCCTAATTTCCAATCAGTAACATCAGGAAAAATAACTAATGAATTACCTGATGTACCAAATAAACTAAGTAATAAAGAACAAGCTGTTATTGATAGCAAAGAAGTAGAATCATCTCCACAAAAATCTTCTACTTCACCTTCCATAAGTACTGTTAACAACAAAGCTACATCACAAAAAATAGTTTCTAAGGATAAAGCCGCATCACAAAAAATTTCTATTCCAATAAAAGAGTCTCCAGAAATACCTAATCAACCAGCTAGTGGGCCCAATTGGGTACTATTAGGAGTAATAGGAGTAATTTTACTTGGTGTAATAGTAGTGATAATAATTTTGATGCAATAAATTTTAACTCTGGTAAAAATATGTAAAAAGAATACATATTTTTAAAAAGATAAAAACTTTTTTTCATCAGCATTATTTAGTTTTATATATTGCTTATTACTTTAATTTTATTGAAAAAATATCCCTTAACTATGCTTTGGAATTTTTACTGACAAAATTTTTAATAAAATAAAATCTACTTAAATCCTACCAAGAAAGGAATATTTCTTAGAGCATTTTGGGTTTCAGCCTTGACAGAGCGCTTTGGCATACTTTATTGTTTTTTGAATGGGTTGGTAGATTGTAAGAAAATATTACTACCATAAACCATTAATTTTTAAGAAATAATTTTAAGAAGCAAGCAGTTAAACTGCTTATTATTAAATAACTAATAATCCAAATAAAAAATAACAAAAATTTGGGTGGTTAATTGAAAAGTTGATTGATAATCACGTCATAACCAACAAATGCTTAAGGAGAAAAAATATGTTTGCTAGGAAAGCTGCATTATTAATAGCGACACTGTTGGTTTCTATTTTACTGCTAACACCCCCACCATCTATTGATGCTGCTGATCATCTTGATGGCGGTAAGGATATAAGCACTCAAGCACAACCTTTTGCTGACATTTCTGATTTTTGGGTATTTCTAGATCCTAATGATAACGAACGATTAGAACTTATTATGGCGGTTAACCCCTTTATTATTCCATCAGAAAATGAAAGTAGAGGATTATTTGATCCTGCTGTTGTATATAGATTTAATATAGAAAATACTGGAGATGCAAAACCTGATAAATTTTTAGATATAACTTTTTAAAAACAAACTGGCCGAGATACTCCACAAACAGCTACAGTTAAACTTCCAAGCGGAAGAACATTTACCGCACCTACTACAATTGCTCTAGGAGAACCTGTTAATCCTCCTAATAGAGTTAATACAGTTAATCCAGGTTCTAACACTAAATTTTTTGCTGGTTTAGCTGATGATCCTTTCTTTTTTGATGTTCCTGCTGAAGTTCAATTTAGACGCGCACTGCTTGTAGGCTCTCGTGATACAAGCTTCTTTAGTCGTGCTAGAGATACTTTTGCTGGCTATAATGTTATGACCATAGTTCTTAGTATTCCATTAAGTGAGGTCAAAGGCCCTGCTGGAAATATCGTAGGAGTAAGCGCATCTACACTAATTCCTAAAAAAGCTATTAGAAATACTGATGGTACAATTTCTTATAAAGGTAGCTTAGTCCAAGTTGATTCTGCTGGAATTCCAGTTGTAAATGTAGTGCTTTTAGATTTTAACCTTAAGGATCGTTACAACATTATAGGCCCTGATGTTTCAGCACTTGGACAAAATGTAATTGGATCGCTTAGATCTATAGGAACAGATGAAACTAGTATAAATCTACTTAAGGGGCTTATAGTAGATAAAGGCGATTATATTCGTATTGATTTATCTAAACCCAATACAGGGCCAGAAGGTGGTAACAATGCAGAAGCAGCTTTTCCAAATGGCCGCCGTCTACTTGATGATGTAACAGATGTAGTTGTTAGCTTAATCAACAATAGAAATGAATTACCAGATGGTATTCAAGCTAATGATAAAAAGTTCCTAAATGTATTCCCCTGGGTAGCTCAACCGTTTATGCCTTTAAAAACAGGTGAGCAAGATACTACACAGAATTAACCTCTAGTTCTTAAAAGAGTTATAAAAATATCGTTCTGTGTCTTTACATCAGAACCTTTCATTAAACAAAAAAGTAACCGCGGAAAATTTTTAAATGTTCGCGGTTACTTTCCTCTACAGCAAATTTAAGTGTGTATTATGAAATTAGAACAGATTTCATCACATAAATTACCCGCTTTTCAAGTACTTCATTAGTATTATGGATTTAAAAATCGATAACTTAAAATCTTTGAAATAACAATAAAAGAGCAAAGTGATTACATCGATTTGCAATACAAATCGAGTAACGAAAGGACAAACGTTATGTTTAGACAAATTAAAAAAGCTTCTATTATAGTGCTTATTTTGACAGTAGCTCTTATTTCTCTTATGACTCCCCCGCCGTCAATCGATGCTGCCGATCATGGTGACGCACCTTTTGCATCTCTAAGAGCAACAGCCGATATTACAGATTTTTGGGTATTTCTTGATCCAAATGATAATACAAGGTTAGAGCTTATTTTTGGATCAAGAGGCTTTATTGTACCAGGCGAAAACTCAAACTTTGGTATTTTTGATGGGGACTTACGCTATAGATTTAATATTGAAAATACAGGTGATGGTGTTCCAGATTTGTTTTTAGATGCGGTATTTTCTAAGCAAATAGGCCGCACCACCCCACAAACAGCCACAATTACTTTATCCGATACCAGATCAACACTTAGAACATTTACTGCGCCTGCAACACTTTCAAGTAGTACTGCAACAGTTGCACCTAACCGAAATATAACAGCAGATTCCAACACAGGAATTAGATTTTTTGCAGGTCTTGCTGATGATGCGTTTTTCTTTGATGTACCTTCAGAACTTCGTTATAGAGCCTCTCTTGAAGCTGGAACTCCTGGTGGAGATATATCATTTTTTACTCGTGGCCGAGATACTTTTGCTGGCTATAATATGAATGCTATTGTTTATAGTATTCCAATAAGCTTGTTAAAAGGTCGTGCTGGCGATGTACTTGGTATAAGTGCTGCTACACAAATTAGAAAGAAAATTACTATTAATTCTAATGCTACAACTACAGGAAAAGGTGATTTTGTTCAAATTGATAGTATGGGAATTCCTGCTGTAAATATTGTATTTGTTCCTTTTGATCGTAAAGATGATTTCAATACTAAAGGCCCAAACTCATCAACATTTGCTAATGACATTGTTGGTCAACTAAAACTTTTACAAACAAATGATGCTAATATAGGACTATTTGCAAAATTAGCTGTTGAAAAAGGCGATTATTTACGAATAGATACTTCAATACCTAATACTGGCCCTGAAGGTGGTAATAATGCAGGGGCTGGTTTTCCAAATGGTCGTCGGCTTTTGGATGATGTCACTGATCCAATTGTTAGTTTAGTCAGTAACAGTCAACCTAGACCAGACAATGTTGATAAAAATGACCTACTATTTCTTGATAATTTTCCTTGGGTAGCTCTTCCACATCAACCATTGCCTAGAGGAAGTGTAGATAACACTCAAAACTAATTATAAAAATTTCTAACTCCTTACTAAAAAGCCCTGATTACTTTGTTTGTCAGGGCTTTGGTTTATCTATGAATAAAAATTTTCTATTTATCTTATTATTTTGTCTTATTTTTAGTGCTGCTTGTGGAGGATTTCCAACTAAATCTGAAACCTCTACTCCAGTACTACCGCCTGCTACACCCTTGCCATCAGAGGATGAAGCTATAGAATCAGCAATAAGATTTCTTGAGGATAAAGTTAAAAAGAATCCCAATGATTTTTTTGCTTACAATATGCTAGCTTCCAGATACCTAACACGTATGCGACAAACCGCAAATATGAATTATCTAGAACTTGCTTCTCGTGCTGTAAAAGCTTCCCTAGCTATAGCACCAAAAGAATTTAATAAAGCTGCATTAAGTGCTTTAGCTGACATTGAATTTACAACACATGAATTTATTGCTGCCCGTGATAATGCAAAGTTGTTAATGAAAATGGATCCAACAATGCTTGGGGCTTATCAACTCTATGCAGATTCAACATTAGAATTAGGTGATTATGAAGAAGCTATAAAAATTTACCAACAAACAGGAAAACGTAACTACACAAATCCATTTAATGTACCTAGCATTGAAATTCGGTATGCCCGCATTTCTTCTTTATATGGAAAGCTTGAAGATGCTAAAAAACATATTTCAATAGCACTAGCTTTTTTGTTGGATGAAACAAATCCCGATACTGAAAATGTTGCTTGGCTACGTTGGTATTTGGGAGAAACAGCCTTTTCAATGGGCAAATATGAAGAAGCTGAAAAACACTATAGGGATGCTCTAGTAACATATCCTAATTACTTTCGTGCTGTTGGCTCTCTAGGCAAAGTTCTTGCAGCAAAAGGTGAGCTTAAAAACGCGATTGAACAATATGAGAAGGCCGTCAAATTAGTTCCTGATCCAATTTTTATAGCTGCACTAGGAGATCTTTATAAGCTAGAAGGACGTGAAAAGGAAGCTTCCTCACAATATGAATTAGTGGAACAAATAGCACGGTTAAATGCTTTGAATGGTTTAATTTACAATCGACAACTTGCTATTTTTTATGCAGACCATGATCTAAAAGCTGAAGAAGCTTATAGCTTAGCCTTAAAAGAATATGAGGTAAGAAAAGACATCTATGGTGCTGATGCAGTTGCCTGGACTGCATTAAAGGCTGGAAAATTAGCTGAGGCTCAAACTGCAATAAAAGAAGCTCTAAAACTTGGTACAAAGGATGCAAAACTTTTCTACCATGCAGCAATGATTGCTAAAGCTAATGGTGATAAAAAAGCTGCTCAAGATTATCTAAAACGTGTCCTAGAACTTAACCCTAGGTTTGATTTATTACAATCTGAAATAGTAAAGAAAACTCTTAATGAGCTAGCTTTGTAAAACATTGGTTTTACTGATTTTGTAGATAAGAGCTTTAGCGAAATAGTCCTTCAACAAAACCTATTTCATAAGCCATAAATAGCCCACAACTAAAGCTAAATAAGCCAGCTAAAGCTCTTACTACTAGATTTATTTGAGTAAAACGATTAGTAGTAAAATGAATTGGTAAACTAATTAGTATACTCATCAGCAGCATTCCACCTATTGAACCAATACCAAAAATTACAATATAAGCTAAACCAACTAATGCTGATTTAGTTGTTCCAACAACTAAAACCATAAGTGCAGCACTTCCAGCTAAACCATGTATCATACCTACTACTATTGGTCGTGAATTAAAGGTAGATTTTTTCTTTAGCGATGAAGTAGAGTTTGATAACTCCTCACTTGAAAAAGATTTTCTATCATTTAATAGTTTGTAAATAGAATTTACTCCTAAAACTACAAGCATTATCGCTACACCAAACTCTAGTCCAAGAGCAACTCTTTCTGGTATTTCAACTTTTAGTAAAATAACTAATAACCCAGCTAATAAAAGTGAAACCGTATGACCAGCACCCCATAAAACGCCAACAAGAGAGGACTTAAATAAGTTTTTATACTCACTAACAATTGCTGATACAGCCGCAACATGGTCGGCTTCAATCGCATGTTTAAGACCTAAGATAAAACCTAGGCTGATTATTGGAACAAATGAAAGCCAAGCAGTCTTTATATCAGCAGGCGAGAGTGAGAAATTGGTTAAGCTATTTTGACTTAAAGATTGAAAGCAAATACCTACACCAAGACCAGTAATAATAAAAGCACTAATAACAGGTAAAACATTTACTAAGCGTTGGTTAGAAAATGTTGGGCGGTCAATAAAACGTTTTGCATAAATAAAAAGTAGTCCAATAAGACTTAAAACACTAGCTAAACCAATACTAAAAGAAACTACTAGTAATAAACCATAGCCTATACGATTTAAGGATATAGCTGCAAGTAAGACGACTAAAGCAGATGGACAGGGTAGAAGACCCCCAGAAACCCCTAGAGCTAGCAAATTTTTCCAAGTTATTTCCGAACCATCTTTATTTATAGGTAAATGGGAATGTTTTACCCCATCATGCGAATGTGAAAGACTTTTATTATTTTCTTCTCCTTCATGTGAATGAACTGGAAGTTGTAGACCTAAAACAGCAGAAAGCCGGTTTATAAATAAGCTTAAACCAATAGCAATAACAATTATTCCTGAAGTAAAACTAAGTATAGGAAAGATTTTTTCTGGAACAATATATTTTGCTGCAAAAAGAGTAATTAAGCCTAAGATAAATACCCCTAATGTATGGGTAATTGTAACTATTAAACCAAGGAAAAGTGCATGGTTAATTGTTCCTCGTGAACCAATTAAATATGCTCCAACAATGGTTTTACCATGACCTGGAGAAAGAGCATGAAAACCGCCTAAAGCTAAAGCAATAAATAAGCCTAAAATTGCAGTGCCTAAAGTTAGTTTTGGAACGGCAATTAGCTCTGTTAAAGGGTCTGAAGTTTGCGCACTAGGGCGGCCTTCACGAGTAAGAAGAGGTGAAGAATTAGCAGGGCTGAGACCTTTAATAAAAGATAAAGTTGCACTGCGCTCATTAAGAGGAGCAAGTAACATATTTTCAGGGTAGGCTTTAAGCTCATCTGTTATAGAATTGCCAAAAATAGTACTATTAAAAATACTTACTCCTGACGCTGGTTTAACAAAAATTTCATGCCATCCTTGACGATCTTGATGATTAGTGTCTGTAAAATCTAGTTGATAGGGCTGATTAATTGCTAATGAATTTAGTGTAGCTTCAAAATCACACTCTACCCGTAATGTTGAAAGCCCGCCTGCACCAGTAGGAAGGGAGATATTTTTTTGAATTAATTTTAGCTCTAAAGGAGTTTGATTTATTCTTAAACTTAATTTTTCTTTATATTCTAAAGCAATTTTTTCTAAATAAATTTCTAATTCTTTTTGATCAGGTGTACGATCTCCATTTGTATCAAGTAGTTGTATTTCTTGAAGTGCTGGAATTTCAGCCATATCAACTACATAGCGTAAGGAGATAATTTCTGAGGTGACTTCAATTTTAGCAAAATGATTAACAGTAAAATTTCCTAATGGGTGTGCAAGAGTTATTATTGCAGAGCTAGAAATTATAATTATTATAAGTAATAATCCGAGTAATTTATTAATTGAACCTAGCAGCTTACACATTATATTAATACTCCAATAAAAAAATATATCTTTATAATAATCAGGTAAATAGCAATAATTTGCTTTACTATATGAAAGGTAAAGTTTGCTTGAATCAAAGAGTAAAATCAAGCAAGATACTAACATGTTAGACAAACTTCATGAAGAATGTGGTGTTTTTGGTATCTGGAATCATCCAGATGCTGCTCATTTGACCTACTTAGGGCTTTATGCTCTCCAACATCGTGGTCAAGAATCCGCTGGTATTGTTGCTTCAGATGGTAATTTACTACGTGCTGAAAAAGGCATGGGGTATGTCAATGAGGTATTTAAAGAGACTCAAATGAGTCATTTACCTGGTCAAGCTAGTATTGGACATGTTCGCTACTCAACAGCAGGTGAAGTTTCAATTCGTGAAGCACAACCCCTACTAATTAATTATCATCGTGGTCAATTAGCCGTTTGTCATAATGGTAACTTACCTTTTGCCAATAGTTTAAGAGAAGAATTAGAAGCACAAGGAGCAATATTTTCTTCAACTAGTGATACAGAAGTAGTTTTACATGGAATTGCTCGTTCACGTTCAAGCAACCTTTATGAAGCAATAGTTGATACTTTTTCAACTATTGAAGGTGCTTATTCAATGCTATTTCTTACTACAGATAGCTTAATAGCTATTCGTGATCCAAGAGGTTTTAGACCGTTATCATTAGGCAAATTAGCTAGTAGTTATGTGATTGCTTCAGAAACCTGTGCTTTTGACTTAATTGGAGCAGAACACATTAGAGATATAGCACCAGGGGAAATAGTTGTAATTAATGAAAATGGACTAAATAGTTTTTTTCCTTTTCCTCAAAAACCTTCGGCAATGTGTATTTTTGAGCATGTTTATTTTTCCCGTCCAGATAGCATAGTTTTTGGTCAAAGTGTTAATAAAAGCCGTCATAAAATGGGTCGTCAACTAGCTATAGAACATCCTGTAACAGCAGATATTGTTGTTCCAATCCCTGATTCAGGTACAGCAGCAGCAATTGGTTTTGCTGCTCAAGCAGGGATTTCTTTTAGATTTGGGCTAGTACGTAATCATTATATTGGACGTACTTTTATACAGCCTCAACAATCTATTAGAAATTTTGGAGTAAGAGTTAAACTTAATCCTGTGCGAGATTTAATAGAAGGACGACGAGTAGTTTTAATTGATGATTCTATTGTACGAGGAACAACTAGCCAAAAAATTGTTGCAATGCTACGTCAAGTTGGCGCAAAAGAAGTTCATATGCGTATTAGTTGCCCTCCAACCATTGCACCTTGTTACTATGGCGTTGATACTCCTAGCCGAGAAGAGTTAATTGCGGCACATCAAAGTGTTAAGGAAATTTGCCAGTTTATTGGAGCAGATAGCCTTGGATATTTAAGTATTGAAGGCTTGTTGGCTGCTTGTGGAGAAGAAACAGCAAAACCAGTATTTTGCACTGCTTGTTATACAAATAAATACCCAATAGAAGTTACAGCGTCTAGTAAACAAATTTGCTCAGTTGTTGACATTAATAAAAATGTATTAGCAGTTAGTAAGTAATTAAGATAGTTCTGGAGTAAATACAGTAAAATTTTTTAGCCCTGTTAAGGGCTACTGATAATAGTCCAACCCTAAAGGACTGGGCTAAAATATGGTGTAACTTTATGATAATAAAGAAAGATAGATTGTCCTCTCGTATCTTTGTAATACTGTTTTCATTAGTCCTACTATTAACTACACAATTCTTTACTGCTTGTAAGATAGAACCAATAGACAAGCCAACTAAAGATAAAACCGATAAACCAAAAAATGATGATACAGGTAAAAATACTTTAGGCGATAAACAGCTAAAAGTTCATATGCTAGATATTGGTCAAGGTGACAGCATATTAATTGTTACTCCAGAAAAAAAGGCTATACTTGTTGATGCAGGACTAGTCAAAGCAGGCGATAAAGTTATTGAAACACTAGAAAAATATGGTATTTCACAAATTGACTTAATGGTTGCAACTCATCCACATGCTGACCATATTGGAGGAATGCCTAAAGTGTTAAAAGCTGTTCCTGTAAAAGCTTTTCTTGATAGTGGACAAGAACATCCTACAGCGACTTATGAAAAATTACTTACTACAGTAAAAGAAGAAGTTGGTAAATTAACGGTTGCTCGTGCTGGACAAAATTTTGAGTTAGATTCAGGCATTAAAATAAAAATCCTAGGCCCATCCAAACCACTTTTAGAAAAAGTAAGCGGTAGTGTTGAAAATGCTAATTCTGTAATTATGTTGCTCACTTACGGGGATTTCCGTATGATTTTTACTGGTGATAGCGAAGATGAAACAGAAGAAAGATTGCTAGAAAAGGATTTTGACCTAAAAGCCCAAGTTCTAAAAGTCGCTCATCATGGTTCACAATATGCTTCAAGCGATGAATTTTTAGAAAAAGTCTCTCCAGAAGTCGCGCTTATTTCTTGTGGTGAAGATAATAATTATGGTCATCCCTCACCACCCACATTAGAAAAATTTAAAAAAGCTAAAGTTAAAGTTTATAGAACTGACCTTCAAGGTGAAATTACTGTGATTTCTGATGGTAAAAATTATCAAGTAAAAACAGATCATAAAGCTACTGGCGATCTTTGGGCCGGTCGTACTTCATCAAGATCTAAGTCTGAATAAATAGAAGGTTTTATGAAATTTATATTTTCTTTAATCCTTACACTAACTTTGTTTCTTCCAATTGTTGGACAAGAACCAATTGATAGCATTTACACTGATACTGCATCTGATAAATGTAAGACTATAAAATTTGATGAAGAGTCATCATATTCTGAGCAGATTTGTCCAGGTGTGGCAGGTTATAAACTTAGAGTTATTGAAGGAGATTTGAGGGTTACAATTAATGTTGTAGATCCAAAAGGCAAAGAGTATGAATTAAAAATGCAAGAAGTTATGGGTGCAGGTTTTAGCAATATTGGTCAAAAAAGCAGAGTGGCGAGTAAAAAAAACAAGGTAATCAAATAATTCCTGTAGCGTTAATAGTGCGCTTTGACCTGATCGAAAACCCAGAAGAGTATAATAAATCCACATCGTTTTTAACAGTAGCAAAAATTACTAGTAGCAGTATTTGTATCGTAGATAAAGTGCGACCAAATAAAGAACAAAATCTTCAAGCTAGAAAAATAGCAGATATTGCACAATCAAAAGGTTGTTTATAAAAACTAAATACGTTATTTTCAATAAATTATGATAAATCAAACAGGCTCATTAGCAGAAATTCCTTATCCACGACCTCCTTGGCAACTAGGGGGAGAGTCCTGGGTAGGTATGTTTAAGTCGCCTGGTGCAGCTAATGTTCCTATTCCTCTTAAACCATTGATTAATCCTCATTACCTAGTTGTAGCAATTATTCGTTATTTATATGGCACTCTTACTTATGATGAAATGATTATAGGCTCAGTAGCTCGTTATGGTTGGCGAATAGGTTTATATGTTCATCATATTTGGGTTGATGATATTTCTTCTATGTGGGGTGGGCGTAAAATTTGGGGACTTAATAAAGAGATGGCTAACTTTTCTTGGAATAGAAATATAGTTCAAGTTAGCGATGAATTAGGTGTAATTGCTAGTATAAGCGTTGATCAAGAAAAGAGTCGATTTCCAGCAATTGGGCTACCTGTACCTAGTTTTAGACATTTAGATGAGCGATGGCTTTTTACTTTAGGCAGTATTAAAACTAATTTAGGGCGTGCTGGTAGGGAGATAAACGAATGGTCACAACGCTTTCCTTATCAAGCTTTGGGACGACCAAGTTTTAGTATTGCTGGTAAGCCTTTTGATATGACTTTTGTTGCTCCTAAAGAATTATAAATTTACTTATAAAAGCCAAAACCATTCTTTCCAGCTTCCTTAATTTCATACATTGCCTTATCTGCATTTTTAATTAATATTTCTGGGTCATGTCCATGAAAAGGAAAAATACTAATTCCAATACTTGCACCAATTAATAGCTTTTTTCCTTCAATTGCAAAAGCTGTTGATAAAGTGTTAACGACTTTTTGGGCCACTTTAGCTGCATCTTCTAAAGAGAAAATATCCTCTAAAATTATAATAAATTCATCTCCACCTATTCTGGCTACAGTATCTTCCTCACGTACACAACCTTTAAGACGTTCTGCTACAGCTTGAAGAAGTAAATCTCCTATTTTATGCCCATAAATCGTTTACAGGCTTAAAGCGATCTAAATCAATAAAAACTACTGCAACTAAAGATTCATTACGGTTTCCTTTTAGTAAAGCTTGTTTAAGCCGGTCTTTAAGTAAAATTCTATTAGGTAATCCAGTTAGTGCATCATGATGAGCCATATAAATTAAATGACGTTCTGCTAACTTAACAGTTGTGATATCTGAAAAAATAGCTACATAATTAGTAACACGTCCTTTTTCATCTTTAATTGTGCTAATGGTTAGCCATTCTGGGTAGATTTCACCATTTTTTCTACGGTTCCAGATTTCTCCTTGCCATTCTCCTTTAACATTAATTGATTGCCAAAGATTATTATAAAAAGAAGTATCATGACGGCCAGATTGTAGAAAACGAGGATTTTTTCCTACTACTTCTTCTTCTGTGTAGCCAGTAATGGTTGTAAATGCTGGATTTATTTTTTGAATAATATTATTAGAATCTGAAATTAAAATAGCTTCTTGTGTACATTGAAAAACTTTAGCAAATATCTCTAGTGTTTTCTCTGCCTGTTTTATGTCAGAAATATCCCGAACAATAGTAGAAAAAAATTCTATTTTTTCTTCCTTATCTTTATGAGCAATAATTACTTGTGAGACAGCTACTTCTATTTGAGTATGATAAGAAATGATAGTAGTTTCTCCACTCCAAACGCCTTCACTCATTGCCATAGGTATAGCTTCTAGTAAAATTAAATTCCGTTGTTGTTCTGGATAAATATTTATTAGAGGAAAAGGAGAATTTTCATTAATTGGATTAATTCCTAGTAATTTTTGTCCTGCGCGGTTAAGGTGAGTTATTTTCCCATTAAGGTCAAAAGTTGCTACTAGATCTGTAGTAGCATCAAAAATAGATGCTAGTCTAAGGTAGTGATTTGTATCTTCTTCTGGAGTAATAATTGTTGGTCTAGGAAAAAATGCAGATTTACGTAGGATTTCTTTCATATTGCTCTCTCCTTTAAGTTTTATATCTTTAAGGCAAGGCTTAGACCATTTTTGTTTATAAATGCAGGCAAGGGTTTATTTTTATAAATATAACCTAAATATAACAATATCATATTGATTTTTCAATAAATTACCAGACCTAAAATCTTTTTAATAATTAATAAACAGAAATTGCTTAATGAGAAAAATTTCTCTCTTCAATCTTTGCTTATTAAATTTTATGTGTAGAAATCCTCAAGAATTAGCATAAAAACTTTGCTTTAATTTCTAATCCAAAGTAAATAAAAGGCTTATAAAAAATATTATTTTAATAAATCTTTTTGGAACAGAATATGCAAAAAGAATAAGCAAAGCAGTTAGAAAATCAAACATTAAAAATTTAGGAGGCAGTTATGGTTACAATGGCAAAACCTATAAATAATTGTGAACACCGACAAAAACCCCGTTTTGCAGCCCAACAATTTATTCGCTTGCAAGTTATAGATGATGAAGAGAATGAAAGCATTTTAGCACTTACTAAAGATATTAGTGATGAAGGCGTGGCGATATTAACTTATTTTCCTTTACCTGTTGGAACTCAAGTAAAAATTGTTAGAGATAATGACACTATTGCTTGTGCTGAAGTAGCAGATTGGGAATGGGACTATGATTGTGATATGGCAAGAATAGGGTTGCAAGTCTTGGATAAGACAACAGTTTGGCCTATTAATTAAACTCTATAACCTTAAATCTTAATAATTGATAAAGTATTTTTGATTATAGCAGTTTATTTATAGGAGATTAGTTTGGTTATTTTTCTCTTAAAACATAATTGGATGTTCCACAATAAAGACAAGACTCAAAAATTCCAGGCGGATGAATTCTAATAACAGCTTGATTACAATGCCAGCATTGCCATTTTTTTAGGGGTAGAGGTGTAGTTTCTAAAGCCTTAAAAAGCTCTTCTTCTGTGTATTGGTTAGATAGTTCGTTTGTTGTTCGCCATTCAATAGAACGGTCAATAATTCGCCAAACGTGTTGTATTGTATGACAACGTAGGCAACAACGCTCCCAACGGGAGTTATACCATTTATGAAACCCTATTCGGCAAAGTAATAAGGATAAACTACTGCTATTTTCTTGAGTAAGGTTAATAGGAGTAAAATTAAGAGCTTTTTTTTCCATCTCGCTACAACGTTGGCAATAATTATGATTTGGATCAAAATAATCTGATTGATGACAAATTTCGCAACGTGTTGGAAGCGTTTGATTTTTAACAGCTATGCTCATAAAAACCTCCTAAAAGCTTTCAAGCAAGTATTAAGCCATATTAGTAAGCTATTGAAATAATTGGAGATAAAAATCTTTGACAAGTAAAAATTGTTATAGTTTTGAAACATCTTATTCCCAAAACCGAACATTAAAAATAGCCCAGTCATAAAGCCCAGTCATTTATGACTGGGCTATTAGCAAGTGCCACTGACGTGGCAAAGAAGTAAATAATTAAGAAAAAATTGTTGTTCTTAATTATTTGTAAAGATCAATTACTCTTTCAATAGCAATTTTACAGACTGTGCAAAAAGCCTCACTACGGGTAAACATAATACAATCAACTTCTGGGCGATAGTAACCTTTAGCCTCATACATTGCGCCTTCAAAAGCTCCAACCTTACTAAAATACTTTTCTTTGGATAAAGTTTTCAAGTCATTTTCTTTATTTTCTTGAAATAATGCTTCCATTTCCTCTTCAGGACGGTTTTCTTGTCGTATACGACTACGTTTTTTTTGATACTCTATAGAGTATTTTTCATAAGCTTCTTTTTCCCAAGGTGTAGGCAGTGGAGTAGTTTTATCAATAAGGTGTTTCCATTTTAGATTATCAGGATCTAATAGTGCTGTTACGTTTGGTTCCCAGGGTTCAAGCTTAGCTGTAGGTGAACTGTAAGCAACAGAAGATGTATAATATTCATCGGCTAAACCTGCAAAATGATGTCCAAATTCATGAACAAAAATATAAGGGGCCCAAGTGCTATCGGCTGAAACCGTTCCATAAAGATTAAAAATTCCGCCGCCGCCATAAGTACGGTTGTTAACTAAAATCTCAACAAAATCATAAGGTGCAAATGAAGCAATAGTACGAAACGCACGGTTATCATAGGTTAAAATATAGCGTTCTGAGCCAAAAGCATCATAGCTACAACCAAGCGGAGAAGAACGGTAAAGACCTGTTGAAGGGCGAGAAATTCCTGTTTCTGATGACGCTGGGCAAAGTCCCCAAACATTAAAATCTTGTTTACGCTCCTTAAAAGGTGGGGTAGCAAAAAGAATTTCTGTCATACGACGGGCATCACGCTCAAACTTGGCTTGTTCGTTAGAGGTGTAGCCGTCGCCCAAAATAAGCAAATCTACTTTATTTTCAGGATTACCATTTTTCAGAATTTCTATAAGTGTTGCTGGAGGATTAACTTTAGCTCGATCAATAAAAATATCTTTAGGCTCAATAAGTAAAGACCAAATTTGTTGAAAAGCATTGTTACTGTCACGTTTTTTTTAGTACTACTTGAACTGAATTTGAAGGAGCAGGAAAGCGCAAAGATTCATGAAAAGTGCGATTTATACTTTTAGCTTCGTCAGTTGTTTCCCATTCTCCATAAATTGAAGCAAAGCCACGTGAATAAATAACTTTATTAGTGTTACGGTCAATAACTTCAAAAAAATATTTTCCTAAATTAGTATCATCAATAGGTTTTTGTGGATTACCAGGCCAGGGCAAAGGCTCAATTACTACACGATCTAAACTAAATAATTCTTCTTTTATATTACCTGTATGATAGTAATCTACTCTCATAGTAGGAACAGCAAAAACAGAAAATAAAGAGGCTGATAATAATAAGAAAAAAATTGAACTTATTAACTTAAACATTTATTTAACTCCTAAAATTAAATAAAAAAGCGGGCTATTCAGCCCGCTTTTTTTAGTACCAAAAAGTTTGGTGATTAGTTTACACCACTTGGTTGATTAAATTGGCCTGGAGTAGGTGCTGGGCCTGGAACGCCTACAGCACTAAATACACCAGCAGAAGTTCTACGTTGAATGCGGTTATTGGCTGTGTCACCAATAAAGAGGTTGCCTAAAGAGGAAAGAACTACACCACGAGGAGCATTAACTGTTCCAAGTGCAGTACCTGGGCCAGCTACTAATGTCCAACCAGTGGGAAGTCCGCCAACATTCATCATTACACGATTGTTAGCAGTATCAGCAACATATACACGATTTTGTGAATCAACAAAGATACCACGAGGTTGATTTACAGTGCCAAGAGCAGTACCAGCAGTTGCACCTGCAAATACTTGCCAACCAGTAAGTGAACCATCAACATTAAATTGAAGGCGATTATTAGCAGTATCAGCAACATATACACGGCCAATAATATCTACAGCTACAGAAGTAGGTTGATTGAATTTACCTAAAGCAGTACCAGCAGTTGCACCAGCAAATACTAGAGCAGAACCAGTAGCAGCAGTGGTTGCATTAGTGACTACTTGAATACGGTTATTACCAGTATCAGCAATGTAGAGTGTATTAGTTGAAGAGTTATAAGCAACTCCTTCAGGTCTATTTACAGTACCAACAGCAGTGCCTGGGCCAGCTACTAATGTCCAGCTTAAGCCACCATCTGTAGAGCGTTGGACACGGTTATTAAGTGTGTCTGCAACAAAAATATTTAGACCAGTAAAGTCAGCAGCTACACCACGTGGGCCATTAAATGTACCTAATGCAGTACCTGGGCCACAAATAGATCTCCAAGTTGTTAAAGCTTGATTACCAGAATCATCAACAGCTACTTGAATACGGTTATTAAGTGTATCAGCAGCAATTAAGAATGGATTTTCTAATCCTAAACCAGTAACAACAGAAGTAGCAGGGACGATAGCAATATCACGAACTGGAACATTAGTTCCAATGTTACCAATAAAGGTGACACGACCAGATTCTACTAAACCAGAACTAAGATTAACGCTGTAAAGACCATTGTTAATGCTAAGTGCTGCAAATGCTGAATTGGAATTAGCTGCAATATCAAAACCAGCTAAAGAACCACCTACAGTAACATTTAAGTTACCTTGGGTCATTAAAGTACCATTATTTGGTGGATTTTGAATTGATAAGATAGATGATACTCCAGGAGTATTGGTAGCAGCATCAATGTCATAAAGGGTTGTTGTTGTTGTACCAGAGAAGCTATTAGTGTAACCAACAGCAGTTACTACAGGAATACGAGCAGCATTAAGATCACCAGTAGCATAAGTGATAATTCCGTCTGTTGATACCAAAGTTCCATTGTTTGGATTTAATCGTAGGTCTTGACGGGCATCACTAACTACACGAATACGGTCTGGAACTGGGTTAAAATCAAAACCAAAATTTGTACCACTAAGAGTTACTACAGCAGTACCAACTTGAGTAGCAACACCATTCATTGGGTTAATGATATAGGTACGTCCAGTGCTACCTAAAGCATAAAGCTGAGCAGTAGCAGGACGGAAATCCATACCTTGTACAAACTCACCAATTTGCAGGCCAGTTATTGGAGTTGGGCCGCTAAGTAATTGACTTGGATTTGAGCTAACAAAAGACATTAAGTTATTGTTGGCATCAAGAGCAAATATTCTTTCTTCACCAACTGCGACACTATTAACAATTTCACCACCGCCAATTGTACCAATAAGGGTAGCTGCACCAGTGGTTAAGCTAACACTATAAAGGCTAGAAGTAGTAGCAGGTGAAACATTTAAGGAAGCATAAGCAATACCACTACGACCAGAAATGTCAAATCCAGCAGCAGATGTAGTGTCAACACCTAATGAACCAATGGTATTAAGTGTTCCAGAATTTGGTGGGTTTTGGAATGCTAAAACATCTAAACCTGCATCAATGTCAAATAACATTGTTGTACCTGGAGCAGGGCCAAAAGTAGCATTTGTATAACCAGCAGCAACAACCATAGGTGTAGCAGCGGCGTTAACGTCACCAGTAGCATAAGTCAACATACCATCAGGTGTTGGTGCATCTGCTCTATTACCATTTAGTGGGTTTAGTCTAATATTTTGACGAGCATCACTAACTACACGAATACGGTCTGGAACTGGGTTGAAGTCAACACCAAAGTTTGTACCGCTTAATGTTGCTGGTGTACTAGTTACTGAGGTTGCAACACCAGTTGCAGTATTGATTATGTAAGTTCTACCTGTAGAACCTAAGCCATATAATTGGCCGTTAACAGGGCGAAAATCAATACCTCTTAACATTTCACCTGTTTGTAAACCTGTGATTAATACATTCTTAAGCACTCTACCAGGATCATTACTGTTAAAGGTGATTAGTCTATTACTATTGGTAAGACCAAACATAACTTCACTACGAATGTCTGAAACAGTAACGCTTTCTAATAAAAGAGTTCCAGTGCCGATTGTTCCAACCATTGTAGCTGCACCAGTAGTTAAATTTACTGTGTACAAAGTAGAACTTGTTGTACCCATTAAATTTAAGGACGCATAAGCTACACCACTAGCACCAGAAATATCGAAACCAGCAATATCAGTGGTATCAACACCTAATGAACCAATAGTATTAAGTGTTCCAGCATTAGGTGGGTTTTGGAATGCTAGGATATTTAAATTTGAGTCAATATCAAAAAGCATTGTAGAAGCAGCAAAAATAGGATCAAAAGCTGCGTTTGTATAACCAACTGCAACAACATTAGGATCTGCACCAGCATTAACATCACCTGCTGCATAAGCTAATGGGCCATCATTAGTTGGTACATCTGCTCTATTACCATTTAGTGGATTTAATCGCAGATTCAAATTTGAGTCACTGACTACGCGAATACGATCTGGCATTGGGTTAAAATCAAACCCAAAAGAAACACCAGTTAATGGAGTTGGTGTAGTTGTAATTGTACTAGCTACACCTGTAACAGCATTAATCACATAAGCACGACCTGTGCTACCTAGGCCATAAAGTTCACTAGTAGCAGGACGAAAATCTATTCCTAATAAATCTTCGCTTGGTTGTAAACCGGTGATGTTTACAGTGCTAAGTATTGTGCCTGGTGTATTACTTCTGAAACTAACTAATTGATTAGTAGTAGTAAGACCAAACATAAGTTCGCTAGGAACTGTTGTCATTTGAAAGAAAGGTCTAATTTTGGCACTACTGGTTAAAGGTGCAATATTAAAAAGAGCCATTAATAAACTAAGAGTTGCACAAAAACCAGCAAGCCTATGAATCTTCGAGCGCATGGGGGTTTTCATCCCAAATCCTCCTCTAAAACTATATAAGTTTTACTGCGGTATGTTAGTTATGAAAATTTTTCGTTAAACTAACATAAAAAGTTATTAACATAAACTAATCAGCAAAAATAAATAAAAATACTTCTAGCTTTAACATAAGCAACACTAATATTTATGTTTTTAGCTGATTAACATAAAGATATCGAAAAAATTATTAAAAATTTTAGCTTTGGTAAAGCTAAAAGGTTTAGACAAAAACAAGTTTTAGCTTATTTTTGCTTTATCCTCAACACCCTGGCAAGAGTTAAGTATTATTTTATTAGTAAGAGTTATAAAGGGTTGTAATAGGAATCTTACTAATTTTCATTATTAGAGATTAACAAATTATAGTTGCCAATTTTAACCATAAACTTTAGTTTTTCCAACTTAAATTTACCATTTTGATGGATTTATCTAAATTTTTTGTAAAGATAACATTTTTTTTACTACATCTATAGCTGCCTGAGGACGAGCTAATTTTTTTACATTATTTTGCATATTTGTAAAACGCTCTTATTATCTAGCAAAGAATCTATTTTATAGGCCAAAGTAGGTAGATTATTACAGCGAATTGCTACACCTTGTTCAAGTAAATGATCTGAATTTCTTTCTTCTTGTCCTGGAATAGGGTTAAAAATTACAAATACAAGACCTTTTGCCAAAGCTTCAGAGGTTGTTAAGCCTCCTGGTTTACCAAGCAGAATATCAGAAGCAGACATATACTCATCCATATCTTTAGTATAACCAATAGGTTTAATAGTAACTAAGCTATTATTTGCTAGAGTTGCTGCTAAAGTATCAACACGTTGTTTTAATTCTGCACTTTTTCCACAAATAGCAATTATTTGTAAGGGATTTTTTGAATGTAGTAAGGCTTTTAATAGTAGTTCTACTGGGCCAACTCCAAAACCCCCAGCAGAGATTAGTATAGTTGTTTTGTTAGGGTCAAGACCATATTTCAGTCTCATGGCTTGTTTATCTTTTTGTTCAGAAAAAACTGGATCTATAGGAATACCAGTAATAGAAATTTTATCCGGCCAAATACCTAATTTATTTAAGTGAACAGATGCTTCATCAATAGCAACAAAATAGTGTTCATAGTTATGACAAAGCCAAAGAGCATGAACGTCAAAGTCTGTAATTACAATACCTTGAGGACAAGTTAATTTTTCTTTAGCTTTCATCCAAGAAACAATTTCTGCTGGTAGAAAATGAGTACAAATAATAGCGTCTGGTTGATATTTTTTAATAAACTTTACAAATGGACGTGTATTTAGCTTATCTACCATCAAGCGGCGGCGTTCTTTTTCCCAAGGCGTATCTAACTTGTCATAAATCCAACCAAGTAAGTCAGGGGTCTTGTTAACCATTTCAATATAAGCTTTTGAGTAGAGATTACGAAATACTTTATTAGTATATTCTAATGTGTCTATATGTATAACTTCTTTAGCTGCATTTAGTTGGGTTGCTGCTTTTTCAATTGCTTGGGCAGCGCGAATATGACCTGCTCCGGCTGAAGCTGAAAGAATTAGTAATTTATTAAACATAATTTTTTATATCTCCCAAAATTTTAAAGGTTAACAAAAAATTTTCCCACCAATTGTACAGCAATTTGCTAGGTTTTCAGTTTAATTTATCCAAACTAATGCTTTGGCAGTTTGCTAGTTAGTTTGGCTAACATCTATCATTGCTTAAAGAAGGAAAATGTTTAACTTAGATAAGGTCTATATTTTATGGATAATTGGCAAGAAGCGTTAAAAACTGATAATGCCAAAAAACTTAATACCATTTGTTGTTTTTGCTCTTGTGGTTGTGGAATGATTGCATCTGTTAAGAATGGAAAGCTAATTGGGTTAGAAGGCGACCCGGAACACCCAATTAATCAAGGCGCGCTTTGTAGTAAAGGTGCAGCAGCAGCAGAATTACATAGATCTCTGATCGGCTAACACAACCTCTTTACCGTAAAAGCTATGCAGATAAATGGGAAGAAGTTAGCTGGGAGTTTGCTTTTTCTTTAATTGCTAAAAAAATCTATGAAATTCGGGAAGCTAATTGGGAGAGTGAAGAAACGCTTCCAACAGGTGAGAAAATAACTGTTAACCGAATGGATGCAGTAGCTTTTTTTGGTTCGGCTGTTTGTACTAATGAAGAAACTTACTTAGAAAAGAAAATGGCCCTACTTTTAGGAACAAGCTATATTGAACATCAGGCCCGGCTTTGACATAGCCCCACGGTTCCTAGTCTAGGGACAAGCTTTGGTCGAGGTGCTTCAACTAATCATTATATTGACTTTAAAAATTCTCGCTGTTTTTTGATTGAAGGCAATAATACGGCGGAAAATCATCCTATGGCGATGCCTTGGATTATGGAAGCTAAAATGCAGGGTGCAAAAGTGATTCATGTTGACCCTCGTTTTACCCGAACTTCAGCAATAGCAGATATTTATGCTCAAATTCGACCCGGTAGCGACATTGCTTTTTTAGGAGCAATGATTAATTATATTATTACTAATAATTATTATGATGCACAATATCTAAAAGATTTTACTAATGCCTATTATTTAATAAATCCAGAATATAAATTTGAAGAAGGCTTATTTGTTGGTTTTGATGAGGTTACAGCTAGTTATGATACTAGTAAATGGGCATATCAACTTGATAGTGTTGGTAAACCCAGAGTAACTAATAGTTTAACAGATGAAAACACAGTTTTTTCGCTCTTAAAGAGACATTTTGCAGATTATAGTTTTGAAAAAGCAGCTAAAGTTACAGGAATTTCAGTTAAAAAACAAAAATTAATAGCAGATACTTTTATAAATAATCGTCCAGGAACAATTCTTTATGCTTTAGGAGCAACTCAACATACTTATGGGACTCAGCACATTCGCTGTTATCCAATAATTCAGCTACTTTTAGGAAATATTGGAAAAGCTGGCGGAGGTGTAGCAGCTAACAGAGGCGAATCAAATGTTCAAGGTGCAACGGATTTAGGAGTAGCCTGGGATAAATTACCAGGTTATCTAACTGCACCATCAACCGACACACCAACATTAAAAAGCTGGATAGAAAAAAATGGGACTTCTCGCGCTAAGCATTTGATTAGCTATCTTAAAGCAATATTTGGAGATGCAGCACAAGCAGAAAATGATTTTTGCTATGATTGGCTACCTAAGCAAAACACTAAGGTAAATTATTCTGCTTTTAAGATGTTTGAAGCTATGGCAGCAGGAAAAATTAAGATGTTAATTAACATAGGTCAAAATCCTGCTGTATCTAATGCTAATCACAATGTAACTTTAGAAGGTCTAACCAAGCTAGATTTATTAGTTGTGGTAGACATTTTTGAGACTGAAACAGCTAGTTTTTGGCGTGATCCAAATTTTAAGACTTCCAAAGTTGCAACAGATGTTTTGGCCTTACCTGCGGCTAGTTTTTTGGAAAAATCTGGTTGTATTACTCATAGTGGACGATGGTTACAATGGCGAGATAAATGCGTTGACGCGCCAGGAAATGCTCGCACGGATTTAGAAATACTAGATCAAATCTTTAAGCAAGTTCGCCTACTTTATGCTAATTCTACAGATCCAAAAGATAGAGCAATACTTAACGCTACTTGGGATTATGGAGAGCAGCCTAGTTATTTAGAGGTGCTAAAGGAAATTAGCGGTAAAGTTTGGCAAGATAAGACCATAACTATTGCTAATAAAGAAGTAAGCTTAAAAACTGCTCATCAAGTGCCACACGTTCAAGCCCTGCAAGCAGATGGGTCAACTAGTGCAGGTTGCTGGCTTTATTGTGGTGCAGTAGGTGAAGAAAACGGACAAATAGTTAATTGTACAGCACGTCGAGATCCTAATGATCCTAGTGAAATAGGGCTACATCCCAATTGGGCTTGGTCTTGGCCGGGCAATATTCGTATCCTTTATAATCGGGCTTCTTGTGATTTAGAAGGAAAACCAAGAGACAATGCTAAACCGCTAATTTGGTGGGATGAAAACGAAAAATCTTGGCAAGGTGTTGATATACCTGATGTTACAAATATTTTAGCTCGCCCAGAAACAGAAGTAGGGCGTAACGCTTTTCGCTTTTTAGCCGAAGGACGAGCCAGGCTTTTTGCTGCTCCTTACACAGATAAAGACTTAGAAAGCGGGCTTGCTCGTGATAAATCACCTGTTTTAGTCGATGGGCCGCTTCCGGTTTATTATGAACCTATCGAAAGCCCAACCATAAATATTTATCATAAAGTCCAAAATAACCCGTTAGTAAAACATCGTGGATCAAATCCTGCTACAGTTGAGCAAGCCGCAGGAGAATTTCCTTATGTTTTATGTACAGGCTTTATTCATGAAATGTGGGGCGGTGGGGCAATGACTCGTAGAATGCCTAAGTTAGTAGAATTAGTGCCAGAACCATTTGTAGAAATGAGCAAACAGTTAGCTGCAAAATTAGGTATAAAAGCAGGCGACCATGTTAAGTTAACAACCCAACGAGGTTATGCACAAGCAAGAGCCATTGTTACAGGCAGAATACAAACTTTAATGATTAATGATAAACCAGTAGAAACGCTTTGGGCCCCAATGCACTGGGGCAGTTTGGGAATGAGTTGCGGAAATGCTATTAATGCTTTAACACTAGACGCATTAGAACCTAATGTGCAAATTGCTGAAAATAAAGCTTGTTTATGTAATATAGAAAAACTTTAAATAGAAAAATTAATTTTCTTAAATGTCAAAAAAACAAATTTATTTAGCTTTAGCTTTTGGAATTATTTGTATTTCTTCTTCAGGTATATTAGTTAAAACCTTGGAAATACGTCAGTTACCATTATTAGGCGTAGCTTGTTATCGTATGCTACTAGCTGCTTTGCTTATATCTATACCTACTTTAGCTTTACAAAAAAAAGAGTTAGCAAAAATAAATTCCTCCCAAATAAAAGCCTTAATTCTTGCAGGTTTGTTTTTAGCTCTACATTTTGGCACCTGGACACTTTCAATTGCTTATATTCCTGTTGCTCGCTCGGTTTTACTTGTAACTTGTCATCCAATTTTTACCGCTTTAGCTAGTAGAATTTTTCTAAAAGAAAAATTTTCCTTACGTAATTTACTAGCAATATTAGTTGCCTTTAGTGGTATAGTTGTTATTTTGCTTGAGTCTTTACTAAATTTAGCTAGCTTAAAAGGCTCTTTGATTGGTGATTTGTTAGCATTAACAGGTGCAATTACTATAGTAGGCTATATTATTATTGGAAAAAAACTCCGGGCCGATATGACCGTTTCTAGCTATGCTACTTTGGTTTATAGCGTTTGTGCTATGCTACTTTTACCAGTAGCGTTAATATCAGGAGCTAGCCCAAATATTTTTACATCATCAGATTACTTGATTTTACTAGGTTTAGCCGTTGTTCCAACTTTAGGCGGACATACAATTTTTAATTTGCTACTAAAAAATGTTAGTGCTACTTTAATTTCTATTGCTTTTTTAGGTGAGCCTTTAGGAGCATCGTTGCTAGCCTGGTTAATTTTTGGAGAAGTGCCTTCTTTACAAACATTTATCGGGGGTGCGCTAGTGCTAATAGGTATTTATTTAGTACAATTGGAAACTCCAACTAAAAATAATTTGTTAAAAGAAAATAAATAAAATTGACTCTGGAAGATTTTTAATTATTGTTAAGCTATGAAATTTCAGGTCAAAACTAAAACTAAGTCAACACGTTGTGAAATTTGTCATCAAACTGATCAATTTGATGAGGCTACAGAAACTTGCCTTCGTTGTCAAAGTTTGGTAGTTGCCAATCTACTTCCACAAACGCCAAATAGCCACTTTCAAGACTGGATGGTTAATTTAGGTAATGCTAATAGGGCATCTTTAAGTACTAGGGAGCTTTTGCAGGTTATCCAAAACTCATTTCAATTTTACAGACAAAATTTTTTATTATTAATAAGTATTACCGCTGTTAGTTTAGTACCTCTTTGTTTGCTTCAAGAAGATATTGTTCGCTATTATTTTGGCATCAAAGATGCAGACTTACGTATATTTATCTGTAACATAGTACCTTTTATTTTATATTCATTTGTCATAGGTGCTTTGGATTTAGCAATTCTTAAGCGTCACAGAGGCGAAGGTATTACAATTTTTTCTGCTTATCATAATGTATTTAGTCGAGGTATTAAATATCTGTTTACTTCTTTGATTGGAAGAGTTTACCAATTAGTAGGTATTGCGTTTTGTTGGCTAGGAGTTTTATACACTTACCCTAGTGGGGCTTTTGCTTCAGAAATAGCAATAACAGAAGAAGTTTATAATATGGCAGCATTTAAGGCTAGCCATCGTTTAGGAATGCGTATTCCTATTTTTTTGTTGCTCTTAGGCTTAACTGGTTTTATTACACCATATGCAGTTACAGAAGCCTTAAATGAAATTCTTAGTAACAATCTTTATGGTTCTAGTATAAGTTTTTCAGGTTTTTCATACTTTATACTAATATTTTTTGATATTTTAATTTGGCCTTTGTTTGTAGTAATAAAGATGTTGGCTTATTTACGTTTGCAAAATCAGGAAGCAACAGCAAACAATCAAAATACCCCTGCTACATTTCAACCAAGAGATTAATTAAATTTTATGGATAGAGTAAAAACTAAAGAATATCCTTGGATAGGTAAAACTATTGCTGAAAAATATCTTTTAGAAAAACTAATTGGAACTGGTGGCATGGGGTCTGTTTACGCTGGAAAACACGTCCAATTAGGCCGAGCAATTGCTGTTAAGGTTATGAATGCTGATACGGTTTCTGATGAAACTGCTGTAGCCCGCTTTATTCGTGAAGCTAAAACTGCTGCTAAACTTGACCATGCTAATGCTGTCACCATTCATGATTTTGGTTCTACCTCAAATGGTGGAGCTTTTATTGTAATGGAATATATTAGTGGTCAAAGCTTAAGAAAATATCTAAGTAAACATGGGGCTTTATCCTTAAAACAAACCTTAGCTTGGTTTATGCCAATTTGCGAAGTAATAGAAGCAGCCCACCAACGAGGAATTATCCATCGAGACTTAAAGCCTGAAAATATTATGCTTAAAGAAATTGGAGAAGAAATAGTAATAAAAGTAGTAGATTTTGGGCTTGCTAAACTTGTCACCAATACAGACGCTTCCCAGAAATTAACTAAAACAGGTGAGTTTATGGGAACACCTCAATATATGGCTCCAGAAGTTTATGACGGCGAAGCGGCAGACCATCGCACAGATATTTATGCTTTAGGAATTATTCTTTATGAAATGATTAGCGGTAAAATACCTTTTGCTGGTTCAGTACAAAATATTATTTCAGGACATTTATTTAACGAACCAAAGCCAATTACTAGCATTAACCCAAATTTACCAATAGAGATAGATCAAGTCTTAGCCTTAGCTCTAGAAAAAAATCGAGATAAACGAATTAGCAGTGCAGTAGAGTTTGCTAATGCTTTTAAGAAGTCTATAAGCAAAATTAGCACCCAACAAATTATTAAACAAACTGTAGCAACACAATTAAAAAATATTCCACTTGAAGATGAAACAAATCTTCCAACCGTTAGAGATTCAATTGCTGAATCAAAAAGTAGTATTAATCAAGAAAATAAACTTAATAATGCTTTAGAAGTTAATAAAAATAATGCTGATAAAGAAAAAAATAAAATTGTTAATACATCTACTTTTAATTTATTAAAAGAAAACCCAATATTATTAGTAGTTGGTCTTGTTCCGCTAATAATGGCATTATTTTTAATAGGGTATTTTCTTTTTAATAAATAAGGTTTTAGTGAAATAATTCTGCTTGTTTTTCCTCAAAAGCTCTTGTTTTAAGTAAGTTAGAGCTAATAGCCTTTATTTCTTCTTGTGATAATTCACCTGCAATTAACCAAAGGGTATTTTCTTTTGTACTAACTGCTCCAACTTGCAATGAACCAGAAGTTTCCAAATAAAGTTGTTCTGGGTTGATTTGAGTTTGGGTTTCCTTAAATTTATCTAGAGCATTTGCTAAACCATAATAAACAGAGACTTGATTATCTCCTTTAAGATACATTAAATGTAAAAAAGAAGTCTGATAAACTTCACAAGGATGTAAATCTGCAAATTTTATCCCTAAAGTGTCTAATTCTGGGAATTTAGTATTAAATTGCTTAGAAAGTTCTGTTTTAGAATGGCCTTTATGTAGTCCAATATTTGAAAGCTCAATAGCACTACAAAATTGATGGTTACGTGCAGCACCAATTAATAAAGGCCCTGTTGCCGTTGCATAATAGGTGAGGGAAAAAACGCTTAGCATTGCAATTAGAATACTAGCAGCCAGCGATAAAATAACTTTCTTTATCCAAGATGTTTTTATAGGTTTTTGGATTGAAATTACATTATTTGTAGGTTGTTTTGTTTGAGCAATTGTTAAAGCTATTTGCTCTTTGACACGATCATTAATAGCATTTGCTCTTGTTGCCAAGGTCAGGTCGCTTTCATTTGCCTGTTGAATAGCAGTTTTTAGAAGAGAAGAAATTTTTGTTAACTGATTTAATTCTTTTTCACAACTAGGACAGTTTTCCAAATGATTTGCTACAGTTAATGTGGTAGCTGTATCTAGTTGATTTTCCAAATAAGCAGATAACAAATTATTGATTTTATAGCAGCTTAACTCAATCATACTATTTCCCTTTATAAACAAATTAAAATTTTTATGCTGTAGCAATATCTTCTTTTGTATCTGGACAAAGTAATTTTTTAACCATTTGACGCGCTCTATGAAGCCTTGACATAACTGTTCCCATAGGGACATTTAACATTGTTGCTGTTTCTTTATAGGAAAACTCTTCTACCAAAACTAATAAAATAATATCTCGATATTCTGATGGTAGACGATAAACAGCGGCTAAAGCTCCTTGTTCATCCATATCTAATTTGGGTTCAAAACGCAAAATATTTGAAATAGCAGGCTCATCAACAGAAAAATGCTCTGAATTGTTTGCTAAAGATTCTCGGCGACGATGAATTAAATTAATCATAATGCGAAAAAGCCAGGCTCGGCAGTTGCTTCCTAGTTCAAATGTATGCCAATATTTCCAAGCTCTTAATAAGGTTTCTTGCACAATATCATCTGCTTCTGTTGAGCTACCACACATCCGAACAGCACTACGTAGTAAGGTTTTGGTATGAACCAAAGCTAGATTTTCAAATTGCTTTAATTGTTCTTCTGTTAGTAATAAAGAAGATTCGTCCATAAATTTTTAGTATCTAAATTATTTTTATACTTACCAAATTGGCTAATTATTCTGTGTTAATGTGTTTATTATGTTAAATAATATGAAGAGTAATTTTATTCCATAAAGACTGGAAAAAGTTTTTCGCTTAAAAGGTAGGTTTTGGGTTATTATTCCCATCTATTTAAAAATTACTCAACAATCTTTTTCCAAGAAATATAGTCTCAATATTTCATAATTTTATAAGTGGGGGCTTTTTTGACTTTATGGTAAGAAAATCAACTCAAGCAAAAAAAATAGCAGTAGAATACACTAATTATTTGGAATCTCTTGGTTGGTTTATAGGATTTCCTCCAGAAACAAAGGAAATGACACTAAAAAATATAGAAAAAGATCAAAAATCCCGCCCAGATCTTTATTTGCTTGGTTTAATTGTAGATTTAGAATCTGCTAATTACGAAGGAGTACATAGAGAGATAATTTTAGAATTATCAAAAAGTTCTTTTGGATTATTTAAGCCAGCATCAGTAGCAGAAAAATGGGTAGACCTACCAGATGGGACTCTAATAGAAGTATCAATTGCTATTGGTGGTAAAGAATATGCCCATGAATGGATGGCTAGAGGTCACTATATTGATGAAAATTTTGATTATCTAGTTAGAGAAGTAATAGAAAGAGTTAATCCAAAATTAACTTTAGGGACTATTTGGCTAAATGAGCAACAGATACTTTATTTAGTTTGTAATAAAGAGGCTTACTTAAAAGGTTTAAATCAAGGCTTATTTTTATCTAGCTATCAAGACACAAATTTTTCTGGTGAAGCACTAACAAATTTACTTAATCGATTTCAAAATAAAAAATCTCTTTTGCGCTTGCAAGCAGGGCTACTTTTACGTTTATGGTTTGATTTTGGTTGGTTTGATTTTGAATGTGCCAAAGCTTTTCAATCTGCCCTTAAAGATAGAAATAAAGAAATTAAAACTCTAGCAACCTCGTTTATTGAAAAATACGGGCAAGCAATTGAAGATAATCAACAAGGGCAACATACTGGAAGTAAACGAGTTAGGTTTATGCCAGAAGATGGATATTCTCGTTTTAAGGATTCTAAAATCCTAAAACTACGAATGCAGACCGCAAAAGAATATCTAAGTCATTTAGAATCTGTAGGTTGGTTTGAAGCTTTACCCAAAGCAATTAAAGAAATTATTGAAGAAGAAATTATTGATGATGATTATAACCGCCCAGATCTTTGCTTGCCAGGGGTTTATCAGTATTTAGATTGTATCGAGGGCCCGGGCATATATAAGATTTTGGTTGAAGAATTAGTAAAAACATATGAAAAAGCTTTTCTACCAGATAAAATTGATGAAAAATGGACTAAATCAAAGCAAGTTACTCTAACAATTAAAGTTAAAGGAAATAAATATTCTCGTAGCTGGAAACAAGAAGATGAGCTTATAGATAATAATTTTGAAGAGTTGCTTAAGGAAGCTATTGAAAATACAAACCCAAAATTAACATTAGGTGTAATTTGGCCAGGTGATGATAGTAAACTTTATGTGATTTGTAATAAATCCGCTTATCAAAAAGCACTGGATAAAGGTTTAATGCTTAGTCTTACTAATAATACATTAGAATTAAGCACTAGTGCTATAGAAAACTTAAAAAATATTTTTAGCAATTCTAAGTCTTTACTACGTTTATTTGCTGCTGAACTACTAACACTTTGGCTACAAAATAGTAATTATCAAGATGACGACTTAGATGATTTTAGAGATGCTTTTACTGATGTAGATGAAAATATTAGGAGAGTTGCTAGAAAACTAGTAACTAGATTTGGCAAAGTTTATACACTTTAAGAAATTTGGTTGCTATCTGACATAAAAATTTATTTTATGACAAGGAAAAAGTTTAAGTCTCCTCGCTCTCGTCGGGAAGTTACTTCCGAAAGGGCTTTTTATGAAAAACTTTTTACTGAAGACTATCCACGGCTTGAGCAGTTAGATTTACTTAATTTAATTCGTGGAGGTGAGGATAGTTATTTAGAACTAAAAGTTAGACTTACTAATAATGAAAAAATAGTTTTAGAAATTATAGCTTTAGCTAATTCTGGTGGTGGAGCAATAATTTTTGGTGTTAATGATAATCGTTATGTTGAAGGTTTAGACGATCCAGAAGAGGTTGAAGAAGAACTTAGAACTATTTGTCGTACTCAAATTACCCCACAGGTCTGGCCCTATATTGATAAAATTGCTTTTGATAATGGCCGACGAATAATAGTCCTAGAATTAAATGATAAACGCGCTCCACATTATGCTTTTGACCATCGCTATTATTTAAGAGAAGGTGCTACTATCCGTGAAGCACGTGCCGAAGAAGTAACACAGCTTTTTGCTCGCTTTAAGCCTACATCTTATGAGTCTATCCCGCTTTTTAATGCTCAAATTGACCATATAGATGAAGCTTTTCTTTGGTCTTATGTTCGTGAACTACAAGGAGAGCTTTTTAATAAAAGCGGTAATTATCCAACGGCTCAAGTAATGCGCGATATGCAATTAGCCATAGAACACGCTGACAAAATAATACCTACAGTGGCCGGAATGTTACTTTTTGGCTATAGCAATCAATTAACACAAGTTTTCCCTCGTAGTGGTGTACAGTTGCAAAGATTCTCTGGTGATAGTTCAAGTGATCCAGTAATAGAAAAAGTTATATTTAGCGGAAATTTAGCTTCACTTTATGAAAGAAGCCAAAGTTTTATTAGCCGTTATGTAGATTTATGGGATAGTATTAATTTACGTAAACATAAGAATAGTGATCCAATAGAAGGACGTGCTAACTATAACAAAAATGTTGTTTTAGAAGCTTTAACAAATGCTTTAATTCATCGTGATTATTGTATACGGGAACAATTTATTAAAGTAAATATCTATAATAACCGCATAGAAATTACCAATCCTTGTATTACTAACGGGTTGATACGCAAAGGATTAGAAATTTATGGAACAGCAAATATAAGTAATTTTCGTCTAAAGTCTGTTTTTAAGTCATCAGCTTATGGAATGAAGACCTTTTCTGGAGGGCTTCCCGCAATTCGGTTGCTAGCTTATCGTAGCAGCGGACGCGAACCAAAAATAAATATTATTCAAGAAGAATTTAGAATTGAATTATTTGGTTGTTAATTAGTAGTAGTAGCTTGATGCTACTACTAATAATTACTAATTAATTTACCTTAAGATAACTAAAGCTTCTGGTTTTGTATCAGAGATTGTTACATTAGCTGGAATATTACCACTACCACCAATAGCAATATTTCTATAAACTAACAACACATCATTAGCTTTTTCAGCAACATAAAGGTCACGGCCATCATAAATAATATCTACAGGATTACCTAATTTAGTTGCATCTCCTTCAATTGTTCTAGCAGCTTTAACAATTCCATTAGCTTTAGAAGCACGTCTGATAACAAAGAGCTTGCCATCACTATTGCTTTTTGCATCTCCAACATCAGAAAGTAGCAATAAATCCTTACCAGGAACGTAAACAATACCATGTAAATTAACGCTGCCATCAGGTTTAATTGTGCGATCTAAATTAGTATCAAAGCCTGAAGAATAGAAGCTATTGTAGACAGCTACTTCACCATTAACTAGTGCGACATAAAGAGTGTCTGATGCTTCATCATATTCAACATCCCAGGGTTTAGCGGAAGTAGTAATTGTTGCTAGAGGAGCAACATCACCAGATGCTTCAGCACTAAATACTAATACTGTACCATTACCATTTTCAGCAACAAAAAGTAGTCCGTGTTCATCATCAATATCAAGTCCTTTAGGGTTTTTTAAGGTTGTATTATCGCCTTTGATTTCTCGGTCACGTTTTGCATCAAACTCAACACCAGTTTTATCTGCACGTTGACTGAAACGAGCAAAGATACGGACACCAGGGCCATTACTTCCATCACCACATTGATAAAGATTGCCACGGCTATCAAGAGCAATGCCTTCGTTATTTCCTACCATAACTTTACCTAGATTTGAATCTAAAGTGTTGTTAAAAACACCTACTTCCCCAGCATTATCTTTGCCATTACGAGAAACTAAAACTTTAGAAGAAGATAGTAGACAAGAAGAGCCAGCACTTGAAGCTTTACGTGATTTAGCTTGTGCATAAGTTTCATTACTTACAAGAGTTAACGAACCTAAAACAAAGACTAATAGTAGGCAAAAAGTATATTTAAGATAAACTTTCATGGATTTTTCCTTTTTTATAAAATTTTTTAATAGAGATCAAACGAAATTTTGTCAAGGAGTTGACTTTGGCGGCTCAATTTTAGCAAAATTATAGGCTCTTGAGCAAAAACATCTTGGCAACAATTAGGATAAGATAGCTAGATACAATTAATTAAGATAGCGTGTTTAGAGCTTAAAAAATTAAAATCTATTAACATTCTTGGAATTATAGCAAAAATATAGAGTAATCAGACTAGTAGATTACTCTATAAGATTACTCGTTAATAATTTTGCATGTTTGTTAAGTAGTAGAGGTTTCACCTGGCAATAAGCCTTTAATATCACGAACTACTTGTTGGACTACCTTTTCATCTGCAACAGCCATCATAATAAATTCATAGCCGTTATGTATGCAGATCAAACCATTAGAAAAAAGCCAAACTGTTTCTAAAACAGGGTTGCCACCTAAGAGAATATCAATAGGGAAACCAACAATGCGATCTGGAGAAAGGATTTCTGCCCAAATTGCTACACCGGCTGCAATATTAAAAGTTCCTAAAAGCGGCGCACCTACATATTTAGTTACATCTCGTTGAAATTCAACACGTTGACGTTCTGCTTCAGATAAATGACCAGATTTAATTAAGTTTTCTTGTGAGCTAAGATAATCAAGGTATTTTTCTGATAGTTTACGTGTGCCATAAGCTAGCAAAGCAGAGCGGAAAAACCAATGGCCTTTTTGACCAAGTATGATCACATTAAATTTAGCGAACTGACTACCTACACCAGCCCCTAAGACCAAGGAAAAGCCTGTTAATGCAGCTTTGCCAGGGTTTTCTTTTGCCCATTTAATTGCTGAATTTACTGTGTCCATAATAGAGGCTGCTGCACGGTTAGCAGACTGAGCAAAGCTATAAGCATCTTTAGTGTGTTGGTAATAATCTTTGGCTTTTTCTTGGTAATCTTTGGCCTTTTCCCAAGCTTTTTCCCCATACTCCTTAGCCGTTTCTTTAGCTTTTTCTCCATATTCACCAGCTACAGAGCTAGCTTTTTCTCCTAAATCACTAGCAACTTCACGAATTTTTTCCCCATACTCTTTGGCTCTATCACCAGCTTTTTCTTTTAATTCATCGGCAATAGAACTAGCTTTTTGACCTAGATCGCTAGCCACAGAACTAGCTTTTTCTGTACCAGTTTTAATTACTTCTTCTGCCGTACCAGTACTGGATTTAACAACTTCACTAGCAACTTCGGCCCCGTCTCGCAAAGTATTTTCCGCACTTTCACGAGCTTGTTTAAGGTTATCTTTTAGGTTTTCTGTAATTTTATGTTCTTGATCTAAGCGTTCAATTTCTTTCTGTGCAGCTTGTGCTGTGTTAGAAACAGCATCATAACTAGCGCGAGCAACGTTTTCTACTGTCTCAACGCTGTTACGCATAGCATCAGTAGCATTTTTAAGACTGTCATCAAGGCGATCTTTAATTTTATATTTTTCTTCTAGTTCCTTAGCTTTTTCCTGTGCTTTACGTCGCCATTCCTCAAACTTATCTGTATAACCCATTATTGCCTCCTAAATGGGACTTGTAAGTATTTTAACAAGTTATGATTATTATTAAAATTATAAGACTTTTTCCTCTATCCAAATAACCAATATAACGGTTATTATATACAGGTAGGTTTTGAGAAACTAGCCGCTTTTCGGTGACACTTTTACAGGAAATTACAAGATTGCATTTATAGAAAAGGCTTGAAAGGTTGCTTTAGCGTGTGATATATATTCACGTCACCTAAGAAAAAGTTTTTCAACATAAAATTTTTCAAAAATAATCAGTTAGCCCAAAGCTAACCAAAAATTTAGCAAATAATTTTTTTTCATAAGTTGAGCCAAGTTGTTTGCCATTTCAATCTTGAGGTTAAATTAGAATGTCTAATTCTGTGGTAATGTATGAGGCAGAGTATCAACAAATTAAATCCGTCATTGCAAAACTTTGTGATGATGCCAACGCTAAGATGGTTTTCCTCGTAGATAAGAATGGTCAACAAATAGCTTCACATGGAGAAATAGGTAATATTGATACTACTTCTCTAGCTTCTTTAACAGCGGGTAATGTTGCTGCTACAGATGGGTTAGCTCGGTTGATTGGAGAAAAAGAATTTCCTGTACTTTCACACGAAGGTGAGAAAGACAATATACATATCTCTATTGTTGCCCAACGTGTTATTTTAGTGGTAATCTTTGATGAACGCTCTAGTTTAGGACTAGTGCGTTTACGTGTAAAAAGAGCTTCTAATGAATTAACAGATGTATTTGAGTCTATTGTACGTAAAGTTGAGCAACAAAAAGAGCAGGGTGTAGAACTAGATTCGCCCTTTGCTGAAATTACGGATGAGGATATTGATAATCTTTTCCGTGAATAATCTTAAGGCGGCTCTGTCATAATAACAATAAACCATAAACTAATCTTTAAGTAAGGGTTTCTAAACTTGACATTCATAAACTACGCTTCTCGGGAAATTAATTGTAAAATCGTCTATTATGGCCCTGGTCTAGGTGGCAAAACTACCAATTTGCAGTATATCTATGATACTACTGCACCACAGGCTAAAGGTAAACTTATCAGTTTGGCAACCGAAACTGATCGGACACTCTTTTTTGACTTTCTCCCATTAGAACTAGGAACAGTACGAGGTTTTAAGACTCGCTTCCATCTCTATACTGTACCTGGACAAGTCTTCTATGATGCTTCTCGTAAGTTAATCCTAAAAGGCGTTGATGGAGTAGTTTTTGTGGCTGATAGTCAAATGGAACGTATGGACGCTAATATTGAATCTCTTTGGAACTTAGAAAATAACCTTAGGCCCAAGGGTATGATTTAATGAAAATACCTTATGTACTTCAACTTAATAAACGTGATTTACCTAATGTAATATCAATGGATGAGTTGAAGCGTGAGCTAATGCGCAAAGGCGAGCCGGTTTTTGAGGCAGTAGCTTATAAAGGGGTAGGCGTTTTTGACACACTAAAAGCTGTTGCTAAACAAGTGCTAGTGGAATTAAAGAAAGGTAGTGGCTAAAATAGCTACTACTTTTGGGAAAAAGGACTTCTGGAGCAGGGTTTTTTGCTCCAAAATGCTCTTTTCTCTCAAAGGGATTTTTCTCTAGTTAAGGATAAGCACTTTGCCCACTTGCCAAAACGGTAATAAATACTTGTCTTTTATAGCTTTGCCATTTATCTATGGCTATAACCCTTCTTTTTTGTAAATCCTCTGTAATTTTCCTACTTATAATTTTTTAAGATAAGTTGATTATCAAAATCTGCTGTAATTTTATCTATCCACCCTTCCATAACACCAAAAAGTTTTAATGGCTGATTATTAGGCAGCCTAGTAAATACTTTTCGATAAGTAGGAAAACTTAGTCCATCAAATTCTTTATGTTCAAAACAATAATGTGCGCCTTTTGTAAAAGAACCAAATATTTCTGCTGTATAGTCTAAGCGTTGTAGCAAAGCAGATTCATCAAAATAAAAAACTTGCTGTTTTGAATGTGTAGGAATATTATCAGGAAAATTAACTAAAAGTTTATGCCAGATACTACCATTTTTTTCTTGCCAAATACCTATTTCTTGATGACTAAAGCCAGGCCAAAGAAATAAATAAGGGGTCATTAGATAATTCCAAAACGCATAACCAAAAAAATATAAAACATGTAGATCATTCCAAATTACAGGTAATTTGGTTTTACCATTAAAAAGCTGGTTAAGAGATTGTTTTTCTTTAATATTTTGTTCTAAATCTTCTATCTGCACATATTTGCTAGTAAATACACCTTTAAACCCTGTTTTAGGAAAAGGGGTTATTTCTGTATGTACTTGTTTACAATTTATTTTTACTGTTAAATTACGAATTACAGGAGACTTAAAGCGAGTAGCCAAAATATTACCTTTAATGCGAAGATTAGCAGTTATATAAGAAATATTTTCCCATATAACTTTCCCTCTATGTGCATTAATAGCTTTTTCTAATAGCATAAATAAACTTCTTTGGCTAAATTATCGATTAGTCTTGACATTATCTAGCAACAACTGTTTTAACACAAGTATTGGTTTGATTAGTCTTAAAAGATATTTTTTCTAAGGCATCTTATCCAAAAACTACTGGTAAAAAGCTAGCTAAATAGTAAATAATCTTGATTTACTTTGACTTGCTAAATCTAATTTATATATCAAATAAGTAACGTAATTAATTAGTATTAGGTTAAAAATATGTTAAATAAAATTAAATTTTCTTTGGTGCTACTAGTAGTTTTTCTATTAATCAGTTTTTTTCCAAGCTTAAGCTTTGCCCAACAAACAGAAAATAACATTAAAGCCCTAATTGTTACTGCTCATCCTGATGATGAAAGTATTTTTGCCGTAACAATTTATAAAATTACTCATGACTTAAAAGGAAAAGTTGATATTGCTATTGTTACTAATGGGGAAGGTGGTTATAAATACTCTACTTTAGCAGAAGAAATTTATGGTGTAGAGCTTACAGAAGAAAAAATAGGACGGGAATATTTACCTACAATAAGAAAAAAAGAAATGATAAATGCAGGAAAAGTTATTGGTTTAAGAAATTATTATTTTTTAGAACAAAAAGATCATAAATATACTCAAGATGTTAAAGAAGTATTTCAAGGTATTTGGGATATAGAGTTAATTAAAAAACGTTTAGCAGAAATTATTACTAATGGAGAATATGACTATATTTTTACTGTACTTCCTACAATTGATACACATGGACATCATAAAGGGGCAACAATTTTAACTTTAGAGGTAGTAAAAAGTCTGGATATAAAAAAGAAGCCTGTAGTTTTAGGTGCATCATTAATGGATAAAGACAGCGATTTATTAAAGGATTATGTAGGACTTACAGATTATCCAATAACAAAAATTAAAAAGGACGCACCTATTTTTGTTTTTGATAGAACACAAAAATTTGGCTATAAAGATAACTTAAACTATAAGATTATTTCTAATTGGCTGTTAGCAGAACATAAGTCACAAGGTACGTCTCAAATGGGTATGAATAGAGGGGATTTAGAAAAATTTTGGTTTTTTGATATTAACAATGCTGCTAGTATTGAAACAATTAGCAATTTATTTAACAAATTAAAAATTATACCTTTTAAGAAAAAAGAATATTAACTTTTTAGGAGAAGAAAAATGCTTTGTCCTAATTGTGGCAGTTTTACTAGTAATCCTAATGGGCATAACGCTTGGGCCTGTATTTCAATCCTTAAAGAGCGGAATTTACGGTTACAAAAACAGGTAACTATCTTAGAAGATCAAATAAATGAAGTAAAAGCAGATTTACATGCTACAGAAGCAGTTTTAGAAATGGAGTTAGTAACAAATTGTAAGAAGAGAAGTTTTTAAGCTATTTTTATTTGCTATTGTAAAAGCAAAAGAGATCTATTTTATAAAAAATATATGCGGGTAATAGAGCCTAAAGTCTAGTAATTTAATGATTTGTAATTTGCTTGCTTATTTGGTGCAACTTAATAAATTAAATATCCATCTATGTTTACATAATTTACCAAATTAAGGAGTCACCAAAATGGCAAGCAAGTCTAAAAAAACATATATGATCCGTCGTGGTCGTAAATATTTAATTGAACGTAGTGCTGATGGCACTTTCGGAAAATTCATTGAAGTAGTTACACCAAAGAAAAGTAAAAAAGTAACTAAAGCTGAAAAACTTACTGATGCTGCTTAAAACAAAACTTAAATTGTTAATTTATATAAAGAAAAGCCCCAAATTTGGGGCTTTTCTTTTGTTGCAGGCTCACTATCTAAATAGTTAGCGGAGATTTTGCAAAAATTTTTAAGCTAGCTTTTTGGCTGCTTGAAGCATCATTTTACCAATTTCTAAATTATGAGGGCAAATAGCCTCAGCTTGTTTATAGTCAGTATTAAAAATAGCTTCTCTTGCCATTGGAGGTAATTGAGAGTATAAATCTCTTGCTCTTTGAGCTTCCCCATAATTGTCATGATACATTAAATAGCGTAGTGTATCGCCGATACGAACAGGACTATTAACTTGTGAAGAGCAAAGATGATCACAACCATGACAAACTAAGTGATTAGTAGCTTTAGCATATTCATCTAAAAGTTGGCGTTCTACAGCACTAATTTTGTTTTCTATTGCAGCCATTGCATTTGTTTGGACAAGTTGAATGGAAGGCATTGCAGAAACAATTGTATCCATTCTTCCATCTGACCAAACAGCTTTCAAAGTTGACTGTTCTTTAGTAAAACCTTTTTCTTGGAATGGATTAGCTTTATCTTCAAAAGAAACACGTCCACCTTGAGTTTTCATTGCAATTAACCCAATATTGGCTTTTTTAGCTTTATCAATTGCTCGGTTAAGTTCATCACTATTAACTGTACGGAAGTTATAACGAAGCATGATTGCATCAACAAAACCACCTTCTGCGGCTGCTTCCATTGCTTGAGGTAAAATTCCAGCATGACAAGAAAATCCAAAGAATTTTATTTTCTTTTGTTTTTTTAGTGTTTCTACAACTTCTTTTAATTCTTGGCTCTTAGGCCAGTCAACACATTCTTTAGGATATTCGCCATCACCTAATTGGTGCATAAAATAAAGGTCTAAATAATCTGTTCTGAGAGATTCTAATCTTTGATCAACCATCACTAACAAATCTTTGGGTTGTTTTGGATGGTTTTTAGTAACAATAAAAGCATCTTTACGTTTACCTTGTTTTTCTAAAACTTTACCTAAAATAACTTCGCTTTGACCATTAAGATAACAATCTGCAACATCAAAATAATTAATTCCTAGTTCAAAAGCACGTGCTACCATAACATTGTTTAATTCATAACCACCACCATGCGAAAGAATAGGTACAGTAACTCCTGTTTTACCTAAGACTGCTGTTGGAACTACCTTTCCTGTTAGGGTATTTGTAGGAATACTTTCTGCTGGAGGAGCAAAAATTTTTGCATCATCTACTGCTTTATCTTGACTACAACCTATCATACTAGCTGCCCCTGCTAGTACAGTACTTTTAATAAATTTTCTTCGATCCATAAAATGACTCCTTAGTAGATTAATTCTTAGTTTCAGGCAATGAGAGGGAAGAGATTAATAATCCTACAAGAATACCAGTTATTACTATTTGTTGATAGAAAAATTTCAAATAATCTAACGCATTACTAAAACTAGCTTGCATTATTGCTTTATAAACAAGTTCTGAGACTAATGCTAGAATTGCTCCAATGGCAATATTTATAAGTACACGTAAAAAAGCTGGTTTAATTTTAGGAGTTATTAAACTTATAGCTAAACCTACTATAACTCCTGAAAGTATAGTTGAATTAGCAGCTAATTTTATATGTGCCTTAAAAAACTCATAATTAAGATCTAGCTGTGTAATTATGTCAACTGATGTATCTGTATAAGATACTATGTAAATAATTAGTTTAATTAGAAGTGCTAAAATAGCTCCACTAATAATACAAATAGGTACATAACCAAACCATTTTACTAGTTTTTTATCTAAAGGTTCTTTAGGTTGTTTCATAAATTTTAAGCTTTTTATAACAAATCTATTAAGTCATCTGTTTCACCTACTGCAATAGTAGGAGGCGAAAATTTCTTTACCATTCGACGAGGAGTAAAGGTTTGTATATTTAATAACCCTTCCTCTTTTAATGGAGCTATTCTTTTTAGTAAGGGTAAAGGCTCAACATTGAGGGTACTAAGAAATACCCATTTGGTTGCCCTAGTAATAGCTGAAAAAAGTATTTTTTGTAACTGAACTTGGCTAATATTTGGAAAAGCTTCTGTTACTAATTGTGGAATTATTATTGTGTCAAAAGTCGTCCCTTGTGCATCTTGAAAGCTAATTAACTTAGGACAATCATTACTAAAATCTTGCTTATTTTGACTTCCATCAGTGCGAATGTCTGATAAAATTACTTTTGTTTCTATCCGAGGATCTTTAAGCAGTTCAGCAAAATGAGGTAGCTGTTTTTGATGATAAAGTAATATAGCAATGCTTTCTCCCTTTATTAACCGGGAGCGAATTACTTCTATTAGTTTATTTTTTTCATCTTGTGGATTAGCTGCATAATAAAGCACAGGTTTTTCTTTTTCTCTTTCAGGTGTTTTTGCTTCTTGTAAATAAGCTTTACGTAGTTCAACATCATCAATAAATTGTGCTGCTAGATTGATAATATAAGGAGAACATCGAAAAGCACCATTTAAGTGTAAGGAATAGCGTTGACGTAGTTTAATTAGCATTTCTGTACTAGTTAAACCGTTTTCTCTTACTTGATGCTTATCATCTGCAACTACAGTGACATGTTTAGAAATAGCACAAATAATATCTAATGAAACATTATCTAGCTCGCTACCATCATCAACTAAAATAAAATCATATATTGGTACATTAATAGTGCTATTTTTAACCATTCCCCAAATAGATTGGAAAATATTATCAAAAAAGGAGGAATTGTTATCATATCGAATTTTACTTAGTATATTCTTATGAATTAACTCAAAATTAGGGCTAGAATCTTCTTTTTGAGGAATTATTGTATTTATATGATAGCGGTAAAAGCTTAAACACCAGGAATTAAAAGCAGAAAGTGAGGTATCAGGAATATTTAGCAATGAAAGAGCAGAACGTAAGTAACCTTTCATAATATTATTTTGGACAAAGATATGGTAGCGATTAGAAGGCACTTTTAGACTATCAGAAAGGTAGCGGGCCCGGTGAAGCAATAATTGAGTTTTACCTGTGCCTACAACACCAAAAACCACACGGTTTTCTGTGGCACTCATTTCTATTACTCTTTGTTGTGCTGGAGTAAGCTCAGATTTAGCTACTAATACTGTTGTCATTCAGAAACCTTTTGTAGTCCAGGAGTAATAATAGGTAACACTCCTCTTTCTATTACTAATTCTCTACGTTCTTTACGTCGTTTTTGCTCGGCTTGAATTTCTTCTATAAGTTCAGTTTTGTTTGCTAATCTTGCTCCAGCTAAAATCCAGCCTAATTCCCAATCATCTAGGGTAGCTACAGAGGCAAAAGAATCAAAAGCTTCTTTTAAGTATTTATCACGGTCAGAAACCTTATGACAAGCATCCGCTACCTGGGCCGCAAGTATAAGGTAGGGGCCTTCGCGACGAATAGAAAAAGCTTTTTCTAGTGATTCAATAGCTTCTGAGTATCGTTTACGCTTCTTTTGAGCTAGTGCTAGGTTAAACCAAGGTGTACTCCAAAATGGAGATGCTGCTGTAGCTTCTTTATAAAACTTTTCTTCTCTATCATAATCTCCTAGCTCTCCAAAATAGATTCCCATTTTATTTAAAATACTAGCGTCTACACCATGTTTTCCTTGTAGAGCTTTCTTTAAGTAATCAATTGCTTTTTCTCTTTGACCAAGTTCAACATAGTTTTCTGCCAACTCGACTAATTTTTCTGGGACACGTGAAGCAGGGTATTTTTTATTGCGAAGATCTTCTTCTATTTCATCAATTTTAAGTCGTCTGCTTTGAGGATTTACTACATTTGTAAGAGGGTTTTCTATTTTGGCAGTAAAAGGCTCTGTGTAGTCATCACTATTGGCTAGTTTCATACGTAAGTCTAAAACTTGGTTTTCATCAAAGCGATATTCTAAACAGAGTGGATCACCTTTTTTAACTGGGCCAGGAATTTGCCAAATTTGGCTAAATAGTTTTCTTTCGTCATCCCCTCCAACAATTTCTACTCTTAAATCTACTGAGGAAAAAGATGTCGTTTCTGGTACTGCTAGCGAATAGCAACGGGCATAGTTTGTATCCGATGGATAGGGAAGTTCTGCCCCTTTGGGAATTAATTCAACTAGTCCAGACTCTGCACGAATAGAAATAGCATCATGACATACTGGCTGGATTAATGGCTTACCATAAAGTGTTAATACTAGTGCATGAAAAGCCGCTCCACGGGCAATAGCTGTTTGTACCTGATTATTATCTGAATAAGTCATTAATTTAGCTTTTGGAAAGTATTTCCCTACAGCCTGTACAACTTGAGGGATTAAACTACTGCCACCAACAAGTAAACAGTAGTCCACTTGTTTAGACGTTAAGTTACTACGGTCTAGAGCATCTTGTAAGGGAGCAAATATAGAACAAGACATTCTATATTCAGTTTCACGAGCATAAAGTAAGTCTTGGTCTAAAAAGGCTTTAGGATTTCTTCTAATTGGCTAGCTGTTAGTTTTGGAGATTGTAAATTAAGAGTTCGATTTTTTACCTTAAAAGTAAAAAGACCTGGTTGTTGTTTAAGAATTTGAGTTTTATTAGAGGAATCATATTTGCCAAATTGTTGTAATTGAACAATTTCTTGACAAAGACCTATTTTTAGTGATTCAGCTACACCTAATAGAGCAGGCTCTAAAAATTTTTTCTTATCTTCAAAACTTAAATCAAACTGAGACAAGTTGTTTTCTTTAATCAATTGAGGGATTAACACATCATAGACAATTGCAGCATCAATATCTCCGCCTCCTAAGCGATGGTAGCGGGAAACTGCTAGCGGAGAGATTTGCAATCTACGACTACGATTTGGCATTTGCAACCGAAAAATAGCTACATCACAAGTTCCACCACCAAAGTCAAAAACTATTAAGCTTTTGGCTTCTGTAGAATCTTTAATAAAAGTTTCTCGATAGGTGATTAAATAGTCAAGAAATGCAGCAATAGGCTCGTCTAAAAGATCTCCACCAGTTAATTGTAAATTTGCAAGTTCTGCTGCAAGTAGTGTGTCATGACGTTGTGCAGCCTGAAAAGATGCAGGCACTGTTACTACTACCCGACTAACATTCGCATCGTTTTCTTCTAATGCTGCTGCGTGTAAAAAATCTAAGACATGTCCTCCAATTTCGGCGGCAGAGCGAAAACCTTCTGGGGCCATATGATAGGTTCTCATAATACCAATATCATTTTTACATTCATAAAAAAGATTTTGATTTTGTTTTAAGTTTAGCTCAGAAGCTCTTGCACGGAGTCGTTTAGCTCCTTCGCCTACAATTACTTGACCCTCATAAAATGTAACCATTGATGGTACTAAAACATGTGAATAATCACCTTCAGGTGTATTTTGTATAACATCTAAGCAGCGAATATTTATTGGGCTATGTTCGCTACTATCCCAAATAATTTCTGCTACAGCAGAATTAGTTGTTCCAAGGTCAATACCTAAAACTCGGATTGGACGAGAAAATTTCTTGATAGCTGCATTTTCAGGAATAAGAAGTGCTAACTGATTCATTGATTTTAATACCTGCTAAGAACTTTTAAGCTATTTTTTGGTTTTCCTATTTTAACACTTTGGACAAGAAAAAATATTTGATTTTTCTTATAAAAATTTCTTCTTTTCTTTAATTAAGAAAAAAAACTTGATAAAAATTTTGCTATTGTTTTTATTTGCTGATTTTTTATTTAGCAATAGATGTAGTTAATAAAACTTAATCTTACAAAGATACTATATATAGTAAGATTATTAAGCTTGTGCTACTATAATTTTTCACCTCAATTAGTAGTGTAAAACTATTCTTAGCCTAGTGTATAGGCTAGTTGACGCTTCTTGATCTGATCAAAAATATGGTTTTAATGAATAAAAATAAAAAAATATTATAAAAATAAAAAAATATAACTACTTATTTTACTAGTAGTTATAGGAAACCCCTTTATTAAAAGGCAGATCAAGCCTAAAAGATTTATTTTACTATTATAAGTTTTGTGGTAAATTCCAGAAACCATAATACTTATCCAAAATCTAAATCCTGCAATGGAGAAAATCAATGGCAAGCAAATCAAAAGCAACTTCAGATCCAAAACCTGCCGCAAAAAACAACTAAAGCAGCAGAGACTAAAGCAAGTAAAACTACAGCTAAAAGCAAAGCAACCAAAGCACCTGCTGCTAAAGCTGCAAAAGATGCCAAAGCCCCTGCTCCAAAACTTAAATTAATGACTAAAGAACAACTTGTTGGTCATTTTGCCACTAAATTTAATGTCACTCGTAAAAATGCACAAGAAATGCTAGATGAACTTTCTAACTTGATTGTTTCTGAAATCAAGAACAGTGGTGGATTTGTTCTTCCTAATGTTGGTAAATTTTTGAAGGCTGTCCGTTCTGAAAGAATGGGTATCAATCCTCAAAATAGACAAAAGAAGCTTATCCCTGCCAAAACTGTAGTGAAATTCAGAGTTGCTAAAGCTTGTTTAGATGGTGTAACTAACTAAATTTAGTAAATCTTTTTGTAAAGCTAAAGCCCAAAAACACTTGTTTTTGGGCTTTGTTTTTTGCTTAAAATAAAAATAGCCAAGTGAACATTCACTTGGCTATTTTTATTTTAATTAAAAGCTTATTACCTTCTAGTAAAAGTAACGCCAACAGAAATTTTACCATCAGGATTTCTAACAATAAGACGAACAGTGTCACCCTTCTTGATAAACTTATCAATAGCTAGATTAGAAGGATCACCCTTTTTATCATTAGTAGTAAAACGTGTAGCTTCTGTGTCAAACTCTAAAGGATAGCTTTCTGTATCGTTAATGATTAAAGTTGCTTTTGGTTTGATAAATGAACCAGCTGCATCTATAAAGAATAACTTTCCATCAAATCTTGGGCTTTTTATTATTGGTAAATCTGTATTTGCTGGTTGTGAACCTCCGCTCATTTGCCCGTTTCCAAAGAAGCTTGTTACACTATAGCTAAAGTTTCCTCCTTGTCCTGTTGATGGTGTATCTGTAAAGCTATTCATATTTCCTGGTATTGATCCAACCAAGTTTTCTGGCTTTATTATCTCTTCTGGGCTTAACATTCTTCCATCTGTTGGTTGTAATGTTCTATAGATATTATACCCTACTAACATTGGAGTGTCTGCTTGTGGCTTTATTTGCCTATCATCACTTCTATCTGCTTTCCTACTTTGTACTATACCTTTTCTATTAAACATTACCCCTACAGATGTATTTCCATCTGTATTTTTAACTATTAGTTTAACTATCGCTGTTTTTGTTATTATTCTCTTTATTGTTAAACTTCTTCCATTACTTCTTTGTTTTTTAGGTACTGTAAAGCGTGTTGCCTCATTATCAAATTGCAGTACAAATGTATCAGTATCATTTATTATTAACATTGCTCCTGGTTTTATAAATGAGCCTGCTGCCTCTAAAAATACCGTTCCTGTTGTAAATATTGGGTTTTTAATTACTGGTAAGTTTGTCCCCATTGGTTGAGAGCCTCCGCTCATTTGTCCATTTCCAAAGAAACTTGTTACGCTGTAACTAAAATTATTACTTTCTCCTGTTGGCACCATATCCATAAATCCTGTTGCATCTGCTGGCAATGTTGCTACTAAATTTTCAGGATCTACTATTAAATCTACATTTGGCATTGTTCCATCTTCTGGTTGTGGTACTCTATAAACATTAAATCCTGCTAATACTAAATCCCCTTCTGCTTTTGGCATTATTCCACGCTTTATATTTGCTATTTGACCTATTCCATTTGTTGTTAACTCTCCTGCTTTTACCCTCACATTTTGAGGTGGTAAAAGTTGATTAACTGGTGGTGGGTCAAATGTAACATTTACAAGCAATACTGGGTCTGGTGGTCTTGTTATTGTCCCATCTTTAATCTCTGTTGCATCTGCTGTTACATTCATTGGTGGAGCTATTACTCCATCTGGAACTGGGGTAAATCTTACTATTGTTTGTAGCACTGGGGTTGGTGTACTTGGTCGTTGTACGCTAAATTGTCCACTTCCTACATTTACTATATTTCCTGCTCTATCTCTTGCTCTAATCATTATTCTTACTGTAGAAGAGCTTAAGTCACCCGGTATATTCCAGATTACTTCTCTAAAAGTGTTATCCAACCTTCCAATATCTCCACTACTTGCACCAGTTGCATTTGGGTTAATAGATTTAGAAGTACTGCTAGTTGTTGCAATAAAAGATACAGTAAAATCACTTAGTGCATCATTATCTTCTGCATCATAGCGGATTCTTAATTGTCCTCCTGCTCTAAGCAGTTCTCCTCCCATAGGAGCCGTAAACTTAACACTAGGGGCAATCATATCTATGCTACGTGCTGTAACTGGAATTCGTGTTATACCTGCATTACTACTAATAGTTATATTTCCAGTAACATCACCTAAACTACCAGGCTTAGGGCTAAATTGAACTTCAAAGCTAGTAGATTCATTAGCACCAAGTCTAGTAGTACGAGGAGGAGTAAGCAAAGTAATATCATTACCGCTAATATCAGGATTATTAAAGGTTAAATCTTGACCTCCAACATTACGAATAGTAATAGTACGTGTAGCCATTTCACCAATATTAACAGAGTCAAACTCAACTCTATTAACAGTTTGCAAGACAGCAGGAGGAACAGGAGGAGTAGACTCAATAATGGTAAGACTAGCAGTACCACCGCTAATAATGGCACCATTAGTAGCTTCAGAGAGACGAAGATTAACAATTTTATCTTGGCCCGGCTGACGATCATTAAAGATAGGAATATTAAAGGATTGGCTAACTGAACCAGGAGCAAAGGTTAAAGTGCCGCTAGTTTCCATATAATTAGAACCAGCACGAGCATTAGCACCAGCAGAGGTAGAAAAATTAACAGAAGCAGAAATATTGCCGCCATCCAAGCGGTTGACATTAATGGTGACAGCACCTCCAGTTTCATTCACTGAGTATGCAGTTTGAGAAAAAGCAAATCTTCCTGGACGCGGTGCATCTCTTTCTATAACGTTTAATGTAGCTGTCGTTAAATTTAGCTCTGCTCCTCCTGTAGGATTGCCAAGAGAAAGCAGAATAGTTTTATTACTTTCTGAAACATTATCTGGAAGTGTTTGCACAGTAAAAGTCTTAGGTGACATATCACCATTGCCAAAAGTTATTGTTCCAGCAGAATTTACATAATCAACTCCTGACCTAGCTGTTCCATTTACAGTAGAGTAATTTACTGATACTGTTCCTACTCCTCCATTTGTTCTTACTACTGTTATTGTTGCTATACTTCCTTCTGTTACTGTAAAACTATTTACTGAAAATCCTATTCTTCCGGCTCCAGCACCTACATTTAATACATAACTACGTGTACCAATACAACTACTATCATCAAGACTAGCCTGGACTGTAAACATAGAAGTTCCCGAAGTGATAGGTATACCTGAAATAAGCCCACTACTACTTAATGATAAACCTGTTGGAAGAGTTCCAGAAACAAGTGAAAAAGCATAACTTCCTGTTGGTGTTGCAGTTAATTGCTGCGAGTAATTAACATTAAGTAATGGATTTGGTAAAGTTAGCGGTGAAATACTGATAGGTGGACAGTTATCACCAATTACTATTGTATACTTTTGTGTTGAGGTGCAGAAATTGCTATCTGTAGCCTGTAAAGTGAAATTGAAAACGCCGTTAGTTGTTGGAGTTCCAGAAATCAAAATTCCATCAAATCCAAATTGTTTAGGATCAAGCGGTGTAAAGTTTAGTCCTGGAGGTAAATTACCTGGATTTATACTAAATTGATAAGGAGATGAACCACCATCCACACTAATTATCTGGTTGTAAAATGAGCCAATCTGACCATTAGGTAAACTTAGAGGATCAAAGCTAAAAGGAGTACAATTAAGACCACAAAGATTAAGTAGAATCGCTACATTACTGCCATTAAAATTGCTATCAATCAAGGTGTTGACAAGAGTAATGTCTAATTTTGAATCTAAGTTAAAATCTTCTGTTGCAAGAAATGAGGGGCCAAGGCCGCCAGATGTAAATACACTAGGTGGATTAAATGAACCCATACCAGTATTAAACAGCACTCCAACAGTATTAGAAACAGAGTTTGTTACTGCTAAATCATCAATAAAATCTCCATTAAAATCACCTGCTGCAACTGCTGTAGCTGTACTACCACCAGAAGATAATGTTGTTGCTACGTTAAAGCTACCAACACTATTATTTAATAACACAGTGACATTGTTACTAGTTTGATTGGCAACAGCTAAGTCTAGAGAAGAATCGCTGTTAAAATTACCAATGGATACAGAATTAGGGCCATTACCACCAGAAGAAAATACTACAGGTGTATTAAAACCTTCACCATTGTTTTCTATTAAAGCCAAATTATTACTATTACGGTTAGCAACTATGATGTCTGTATCTTGGTCTCCATCAACATCAAATGTAACTACTGAGACAGGAGTACTACCACCAGAACTTATTACTATTGGATCATCAAAACCCCCTACTTCAGTATTAGCTATCAAAATACCGATTGTGCTGTCTGTAATGTTAGATACAACTATGTCACTTACTTCATCACCATTAAAATCTGCTGTTGCCACCGAAACAGGGCCTATACCACCAGATGAAAACGTTAATGGCGAATTAAAACTACCAAAACCATTGTTTATTAAAACTCCAACGTTGTTAGAACTATTGTTAGCTACAACAAGGTCTAGTCTACCATCATTATCAAAGTTCCCAACAGCTAATCCTCTTACTCCTGTGCCACCTGTTGGGAATGTAGTTACAGGACTAAAAGAACCTATACCATTACTAAGTAATAAACCAACAGTGCTATTGCTATTATTGATGACAGCTAAATCAGGTAGTTCATTTCCATCAAAATCAGCAGCTACAACAGCACGAGGATTTAAGCCACCTGGATCAAAAACTTGCGGTGCAGAAAAACTTGGGTCTGTGCAAAGAGCATCGCCTGTTACAACTAAAGTGTAGTTTTGTCTTCCAATGCAACCACCAGCAGCTAAAGGCCCAATATCTGTGGTTTTCTTATTCTTTTTGTTTTTCTTTTTAGATACATTAGGGGCAATAGCTGGTATTCCTACATTGGAATCTTGTGCTTGTACAGTAAAGTTAAAAACGCCTAACTGAAAAGGTGTACCAAATAAGTTTCCATTAGTATCTAATATTAATCCATTAGGTAACAACCCATCAACAATAGAAAAGTCATAAGGATCTATTCCACCACTTGCTGTAATAGTTTGATTATAAAACGTTCCAACAGGTGCATTGGGTAAAGAAGTAGGTGATAGAGTTATTGTTCCACAACCAGCTTCATTAATAAAAAGGCTATAGTTTTGTGAACCTGGACAACCACCAGTAGCTAAAGGCCCTATTTTGCTGGTTTTCTTGAAGTTTCTCTTAGGAGCAATAGCTGGAACGTTAGAATCTTCTGCTAAAACAGTAAAACTAAAAAAGCCTGATTCTTGAGGGGTTCCAAGAAGGTTTCCATCAGTGTCTAAAGTAAGACCATTTGGTAATGCTCCAGAAGTTATTGAAAATGTATAAGGATCAAGTCCACCACTAGCTGTAAAACTTTGGCTATAAAATGTTCCGACCGAACCATCAGGTAAGCTTGGAGGATTGATTGTTATTCGTGGACAAGAGCCTGCATCTAAAACATTAATAGTATAATTTGCTGTTCCAGTGTCTGAAAGACCATCATTTGCTTGAACAGTAAAACTAAATAAACCTGGGGAAGTGGGTATACCTGAAATCTCACCAGACACAGGATCTAAACTTAATCCATTAGGTAATGATCCATTAGTTACACTATAGGCATAAGGAGGCATGCCATCATTAGCTATTAGAATTTGGCTATAAGACGTACCAACAGTAGCATTTGGTAACGTTGCAGGACTTATAGAAAGTACAAATAACAAATTATTATTTGCTTTTGTTGTATTAAAATACCCAATTTTTAATAATTCGTTAGCTTTAAGTAAGGAATTAGCAGAAGTAAATGTACCTGTAAAAGAAAATACATTTATTAGATAAAATATTATGGCTAAAGAGATTACCGATAAAGAAAGACTTATGAGTTTTTTTCTTTTTATCATAAGCATTGCCCCCAAGTTTACTGGCTTTTGTAAGATATATAGATGGTTGTATTTCTAACAAACGCTATTGTTAATTATTATGAGTCAAAAATGCTTCAGCTAGTTTAGCTTAAAAACTGTTTTTTTGCACTAACTTTGACCTTAAACTTTAGCTTTATAAGATTGTTAGAAGAATTTTTATGGATAAAATAGTTACAATTATCAGAAAAAGTAATGATTTAGTTGTTCTAGTAAGTCGCACTAGATACAATTTTGTACCTAATTTAGAAAATCTAAGTAAAGAAATAATTTACCAATTAACTAACTATTATGACTCTATAGAGTCACCTATAGAGTCAATAAGTATTAAATTATTACCAAATAAAAATAATATTATTTATGCTTGGAATTATCTGCAAAATATTAAAATAATAAATAAAGAAACCTTAAAACAAATATTAATAATATTATTAGAAACACAAATAGATCCTTGCCAAGTAAATAATAAATTAGAGATCTTAAATTTGGATTTTGAAGAACTTATAATTAAACCTACTGCTGCACATCCTAGAGCTTATAAAGGAACAAAATATAAACCTCCTAAAGCTAAGCAAACACTAGAAATAAATCTATGTCCTTATTTGTCTGATGAAAAAAATATTTATCTGATTTTAAGGAAATTAGAGAAGTTTAAAACAGAAGTTTTAGAGGAATTAATAAAAATTAACTATCATAGCGAAAAATTATTAAAAATAGATAAAAATATATGGTTTAAAATAGATCCTAATATTATTGCTCATCCAAAACTAATTGAAACTAATTATAAATTTCCATCTTTATTTATTAAGTATATTTTACCTTTAATAAAAATGCTGACCTTAAGCAAATACTAAAATTCCTAACCATTTTTTGGGATTTAAGACTAGATAAAAAGAATAATTTATTGATGGTTATAGTAAGATTATTAGTTTTAAGTCAAAATTTTGAGAATGTTTTACAGTGGTGTCAAATAGTAGCTAAACAACGTCAAAAACACCAAAGCACTTTTGCTACTTTACTTATTAAAACAGGCGTTCTTTGGATAGATGTTAATGAACAAATAAAAGAAACTTTTGATGAATTTAATAAATTAACTTATAGCAAACAATATGTCCAACGACTGTTTTTCTTGCTTTTAGCTATAAAGAAAAATCTTTGCCTAGATTATGTTTTGACAGGGTTTAAGCTAGCAAATAAATATGAAAAAGATTACAAATTTTTAATATTTCCTCAATATACTAGTAAAATTTCTAGTAATTTTATTGAAAAATTATCCAACTACATCAAATCAACAGAAATTTACTACCAATCATTTCCTTTGCTTATTTGGCGTGCTTGCGGTGAAATGCAAGGTCTTATTGAAACGTTTATAGAAATTAAGTGGAAAAATTTATCTAAAGAAATAGCAATAAAATACTTAAGATTTTACTTAGAAATAGTCTATTTAGAAAACCACAAAGAAATAAATGATAACTGGCAATTTGTTAAACAAGAATCTAGTAAAATTACTAGTATTTTGTATGCTATAAGTGAAAAATATCAGGAAAAATTTATTACTTACTTAAAAGCTTTTTATTCTTGGGATGATAATGAAAATGATATAAAAACACTAAACCAAGCTTTACCAATCAGTTATATATTATTTAACCGTTTATGCCGACCTCCTTTTAGCCAAAATGTTAGCTACTTTACTGCTCAAATAATTAAATACTTTATTTATTTTGGTTCTGATAATAGTAGGAAAATGTTTGCTGATGCTCCTAATTCCAGTTTTCAAAACTTAGAAAAAATTTGTTACTCAAAAAATACTAGCTTTCTAATACAATTAAGTATTTATTCTTTAATGAAAAGGTTGCCGGAATGGATAGTAAAATGCTTTAGTTATTTTTCTACAAAACTATTAAAAGTAGCTAAATTATTAGGTAGCTTTAATGGTGAAATAAGAATTTCCTTAATAAAAAGTTTTATGCAGCATCAGATAATGAGTACTGATTTTGCTAATTTAGCTTTGGCAGAAGCTTTTTTGATAATTGAAGACATAACTAAAAATAATGAAAAAATTTTTAATTCTATTCCAAAACAGTTAAAAGATTTTCTTAATGGTCAATCTCAAATAAAACAGCAACAATTTGAATATTATAAACAACAATTTTTTCAACAACTTCTAAGAACTCAACTTGATGTATTAGAAAACTTAATTTTTGATAAATTAAGTCATAATTATAAAGTAAAAACTATAGATAAAAATTTAGAATACGCCCTAAAAGTTAGTTATTATACAGATTCAAATCAACGCCCACTAAAAAGATTTCTTAGAGCTTACTTAAATGGTGATCAAAATTATTTGCTAAATCATTCTGAATCGCAAAAATGGCTAAAAAACCACAAAGAGTTAAATATAAATTTATGGCAAACAGGAATAGAATTTAGCCAAGAATCTGAAAAATATGGACTTATCACTATTGATTTAGAAAAAAGATCCTTTAGAAGTCTTAAAACTTGGAGTTTATTCTGGTAGCTGTTTAGAATTAGGAGGAGGGTTTACTTACTCAGCGGTTGCAATACTTTTGGACATAAATAAACAAGTTCTTTATGCACGCAACAAAAAAGGAAAAGTCCTAGCCCGTCAATTGGTTGCTATTTCCGAAGATAATAAGCTTGTTTGTTTTGAAATTTACCCACCAAGTGTAAGCGATGAAATTAAGGCTATGTTTAGAGATTATGATGAGCTTTTTGCTAAAAAGTTAAATTTTCCAATAAATAAAAGCTATTTGGATTATGAAATAGAACATATTTTATCTAAAGACTGGTGGGATGATAGAGCCTGGGATTTAGAGCTTTAAAACTAAAAAAGCTACTCAGATAATGAGTAGCTTTTTCTAACTCCTCAGGTAGGACTCGAACCTACAACCCTTCGGTTAACAGCCGAATGCTCTGCCATTGAGCTACTGAGGAATATTTCTTGTGTTTTCCCGCTAAGGAAGCGAAATAATAGCGGGACTTTAGAGCTAGAGTCAACGCTTTTTCCCGGGTTTTTTACTTTGTGAAAATTAAAAGGCTATTTTTATAGTGATTCCTAAAAAAATAGCCTTTTAATTAAGCAGTATTGCTAGATTTATTTAACTTGTATTGTAAAAGGAATGCCAGAAGGATTTTCGCTGTTTGCGCCCACTTTGATGGCTGAAGCTTCAGCACGATCATCTACTCGTAAATCAAAAGTAAGACTACCACCGCTTACTTGAAAATCTAATCCATCAATGTTTTTGTCTGAATCTAATTCTATTTTTACTTTATTTCCTTCTACAGTAAACCATTTAACTGCTTCATCACGATATTGTTTAACTTCGTTTAATGAACCACCTTCGCAAGTAATTTCACCTTCAAATTTATGTTTTTGGCTACCAGCAACGGCTCTTAAATGCCATCCTTTGTCATCTTGCCAAATATAAAAACCACTTGCAGCCGTTGGCCCCATGCCTTTAGGCCGCCCTTTTGGATCTAGTGCAAAAGCTAGTGTAATAGAGCTAATCATTATAGCTACTACTAAAAATATCCCTGCAATCTTCCTTACAAATTGATCTATCATGTTTTCCTCCAAAAAATTTTCTTATGATTTCTCTTTGACTTTAAATAAATAGCGGGTTAAAAATCGGTTTTTGGATGCTATAAGTTTTCTTTTAGGTTGCAACTTGTCGGTTTATTAGGAAATAACTTTAAATAGTTTTTTAATCAAGGAAAACTTGCTGCTAATTCACTCTATTTTAATTACTTTTTGGATTTAACTTTATGGCTTCTTTCCTGCCTTGACGCAACTAAAACCATTATGTTAGCTTGAGCTTTCTTTAAGCTTTTATGATCTTGTAATTTATCCTATACCTTTAGGAGACATACCCTTTGATACAAATCAAGCGTACCCCCCTTAATGAAGCTCACAGGGCTTTAGGCGCGAAAATGGTAGAATTTGCCGGTTGGGATATGCCTGTTCAATATTCAGGTACATTACCAGAGCATCTAAATGTAAGAAATATGGCTGGGCTATTTGATGTTAGCCATATGGGAGAAATAGAAGTTCGCGGTGTTGACGCTCTAAAACTAGTGCAATTAGTAACTTGTAATGATGCTAGTAAACTTGCAGACGGTCAAATTCATTATTCAGGTTTAATGACTCCACAAGGTACTTTTGTAGATGATTTGCTAGTACATCGTTTTCATTCAGAGTATTTTTTCCTTTGTGTTAATGCTTCTAACATAGAAAAGGATTTTGACTGGATTAACACTCATGCCCAAGGTATGGATGTAGAAGTTAAAAATACTAGCGATAAATACTTTCAAATTGCCTTACAAGGCCCTCGTAGCGTGGAAATATTACAACCCCTTGTAGATATTGATCTAAGTACCATTAAATATTATTGGTTTAGGGAAGGCAAGCTAAATGGTGTACCTGTTTTAGTTACTAGAACTGGATATACTGGTGAAGATGGTTTTGAAATTTATGGTATACCAGATGAAGCTGTAAATATTTGGAATAAACTTATAGAGGTCGGCAAACCTTTAGGACTACTTCCAACAGGTTTAGCTGCTCGTAACACCCTGCGTTTAGAAGCTAAAATGATGCTTTATGGGCATGACATAGATGATACTACTAGTGTACTAGAAGCTGATTTAGGTTGGATTCTAAAGCTAGCTAAAGGTGATTTTTTAGGGCGAGATGTACTAGTAAACCAAAAACAAACAGGTTTAAGCCGAAAAATAGTTGGCTTTGAAGTGCTAGATCGCGCCCCTGTACGGGATGGCTATCCAGTTATTATTGATGGTCAACAATTTAGTCAAGTAACTTCTGGTAGCCCAGCACCTTTCTTAAAGAAAAATATTGGCCTAGCTTATCTACCTATAGATAAAGCGCATCTTGGGTTTGAATTTGCTATAGAAGTTCGTGGGCGTGAAATTGCTGCCCGTGTAGTTGAAACACCATTTTACAAAAGAAGTAAATAACTATTACTAGCGGAGATAAAAAAGATGGCTAATTATCCAGATAATCTACTTTATACAAAAGATCATGAATGGGTACGTGTAGAAGGTGATCAAGGTACTGTTGGAATTACTCATTTTGCTCAAGCAGAACTAGGTGACATTGTTTATGTTGAACTGCCAAAGGCAGGTGAGCAGTTAAATCAGCACGAGCCTTTTGGCTCTGTTGAATCTGTTAAGGCTGTTAGCGAAGTCTTTATGCCTATTTCCGGCACAATAGAAAAAACTAACTCAAATTTAGCTGACTCCCCAGAGTTAGTTAATAATGACCCTTATGGGGAAGGTTGGATGTTAGTAGTCAAAATAGAAAAAGCTTCTGAACTTGACGCTCTAATGTCTGCTGCTGAATATGAAGATTTTCTTAATGAAAGCAAACATTGATGTCTTAGGCAGCCAACTACCTCCAAAATTGGCTGCCATTATAATTTAGAGAAAGGGACTATCCATGCGTTACATCCCAAATTCCGCTGAGGAACGAGCAAAAATGCTCGCGGAAATGGGCGTGCAATCGATAGAAGACTTTTTTACCAGTATTCCAGCACATTTACGGTTAGAAAAACCGCTTAATCTCCCTCCAGCATACGCTGAATCTGAGTTGATAAAATTCTTCAAGAAATTAGCTGCACGCAATACCGATCCAAATAACACTATTTCTTTTTTGGGAGCAGGTGCTTATAACCACTTTCGACCAATAGTAATTGATACTTTAATTTCTCGTTCTGAGTTTTATACCACTTACACTCCATACCAGCCAGAAATTGCTCAAGGCACTTTACAAGCTATCTTTGAATTTCAAAGCATGATTTGCTTATTAACTGGAATGGAAGTAGCTAATGCCTCAATGTATGATGGCTCTACAGCAATGGCTGAGGCTGCATTGATGGCAAATCGTATTACACGGCGCAAAAAAATCCTGGTTTCTCAAGCTGTTCATCCAGAATATAGAGCCGTGCTAGATACCTATCTAAAAAGCACAGGTTTAGTTTCAGAAACGGTTGCTTTTAGTGCTAGCGGACAAACTGCGCTAGATAGCATAAATCTTGATAGCGAAGTTGCCGCAGTAATTGTTCAATCACCAAACTTTTTTGGCTGTATAGAAGATATGGCGGCTGTAGCAGAAAAAGCACACCAAGCAGGCGCACTTTTTATTAGCGTTACAACAGAGCCTATTTCTTGGGGATTACTACGTAGCCCCGGCGATTGTGGAGCAGATATTGTTGTAGCCGAAGGTCAATCATTTGGAATTGCTCCTAGCTATGGAGGCCCATATTTAGGTATTTTTGCTAGCCGCGCTCAATACCAACGCCAAATGCCAGGCCGCCTTATTGGTGAAGCTTTTGACGCAGATGGCAATCGAGGTTTTGTTATAACTCTTGCTACTCGTGAACAACATATTCGCCGAGAAAAAGCTAGCTCTAATATTTGTACTAATCAAGGTCTTTTTATGCTTATGGCAACGGTTTATCTTGCCACAATGGGCAAACAAGGACTCCAAGAAGTTGCAAAGCAAAATCTACAAAAGTCTGCTTATGCTGCTAAAGCTATTTCTGAGTTGGATGGCTATTCTTTATTATTTTCAGCACCACGCTTTAATGAGTTTGTAGTAAAAACACCAAAACCAGCTACAGAAATAATGGAAAACTCCTATCTCAAAACATAATTGCTGGTCTACCACTATCTAATTATTACCCTGATATGACGCATGCTTTGTTAGTTTGCGTTACTGAGCAAAATACCAAAGCAGATATTGATCAACTAGTGGCAGCACTTAAGTAAAATAGGAGAAGGGAAAAATGTCTACAATAAAAAATCGTATTAAAAAAGTTCGTACTCATGTTAGTCAAAATGAACCTTTGCTTTTTGAGCGTTCCCGTCCGGGTTCTGTTGCTTATAAATTGCCAAACATAGATGTTCCTGACACAGAAATTAGTGAATTGATAGACCCAAATTTCTTACGTACAGATAATTTAGCATATATGCCAGAAGTTGCTGAACCTGATATTGTCCGGCATTTTACAAGGCTTTCTACTTGGAACTATGGCACGGATACAGGAATGTTTCCTCTAGGTTCTTGCACAATGAAATATAACCCTAAAATAAATGAATTTGTTGCACGCCTAGAAAGTTTTGCTGCTGCTCATCCACTCGCGCCAGAATTAGCCGTTCAAGGTTGTTTAGAAGTTATTTATCTGGCAGAACAACTTTTAGCAGAAATTACTGGAATGGCTGCTGTTACTTTGCAACCAGCAGCAGGCGCACATGGTGAAATGACTGGAATTATGATGATTCGTGCCTTACTAAAAGATCGTGGCGATGCGCGGAAAAAAGTTTTAATTCCAGACTCAGCACATGGTACTAATCCAGCAACGGCGGCAATGTGTGGCTATAGTGTTGAAGGTGTTCGTTCTAATAGTCAAGGTTTGACGGATTTAGCCGAGCTAGAAAAACGAATGGATGACACAGTAGCAGCACTGATGCTTACTAATCCAAATACAGTTGGGCTATTTGAAGAAGACATTGAGAAAATTTGTAAATTAATGCATGAGCGTGGCGGACTAGTCTATATGGACGGTGCAAATATGAACGCGCTTTGTGCTGTTGCTCGTCCTGGGGATATGGGCGTAGATGTAATGCACATGAATTTACATAAAACTATGTCTACTCCACACGGTGGAGGCGGCCCGGGTGCCGGGCCTGTAGCCGTAACTAAAGAATTAGCTCCTTATCTTCCTTCACCTACTGTTATAAAAGTTGATGATCGGTTTGCACTTGATTTTAACCGTCCAAGCTCTATAGGTCGTGTTCGAGCTTTTCATGGAAATTTTGGTGTAGTGCTTCGAGCAGTTTGCTATATGTTAGCTTTAGGGTCTGAAGGACTACGGGAAAATACAGAAACCGCTGTCTTAAATGCTAATTACATAGCACATCACTTACGGGATACTTATGAGATTCCCTATCCTGGCAAGCTAATGCATGAAGTAATTTTTTCAGATAAACGCCAAAGGAAATTTGGTGTAACTAATGGTGATATAGCTAAAAGGCTTATAGATTATGGCTTTCATCCACCTACAATGTCTTTTCCGCTAATTGTGCCTGGTGCTTTAATGGTTGAACCTACAGAAAGCGAAGGCCGTCAAGAAATAGATTTGTTTATTGATGCAATGAAATCAATAAATGAAGAAGCACAGGAAAATCCAGAACTGCTAAAACACGCACCTTACTCTACACGTGTAGGGCGTTTTGATGAAGTTGCCGCAGCCCGTAATCCTGTTTTACGGTGGCAACCAAAAAATGAAAAGTGATTAATTCTTTTTCATTTGCTAGTAGATTAAATTTTTAACAGTCACATAGTTTGCAAATTATGTGGCTGTTAAATCACACTGTCCCACCACAATTTGGGCAATGCTTAAATACAAAAACTGTGTTATTCTGACAGACTAAGTAATATTGCCCTGTATTTTCCTTTATTTCAACAGGTGCATCAGGTTCCTTAGCTAAATACTCAAGCAGGGGACATTTACATTTACTTATCACTTTGTTTTCTAGTATCTCATTACATAAATCTATACACTCATTACATATATATGCAGGTTTTGCTTCTATTACTTTGATAACTTCTCTACTACTTTTACCGCAGAATGAACATTTTATTTCTTCCATGTTTTTCTCCTACTTATACATTATTCTACATATTAAACATTTAATTATATTTTATTATTAATTGAAAATTTTAGTAATTTTTGTTCATAAAACGACCCTAGCATTCTAAGATTACTCGACTTTCTCAAAAAAGAAAGTTAAAAACTTTATAGCTTTTAGTTAATCAATGTATTCAATAAGGAAAATAAAATTATGGACAAAATTAAACCTTTATTTACAGCAACAGCAACTACTGTTGGTGGTCGCAACGGACACACAGAAGCTAGTGATGGTTCGGTAAAAGCTGATTTGTCAGTCCCAAAAGAATTAGGCGGATTGGGTAAAGCTGGAACAACTACACCAGAGCATCTTTTTGCTGCTGGGTATTCAGCTTGTTTTGGGGGAGCTTTAGATTATGTTTCTAAACAACATAAAAAAAATGCTAGCAAAGCTAAAATCACTGCTGATGTAACAATTGGTGAACGTGAAGGAGGAGGATTTGGTTTAGCTGTAAAAATGCAAATTGAAGATAAGTCGCTCTCTCAAACCGACTTGGAAGCTTTTGTCAAAGAAGCACATGAAAAAATTTGCCCTTATTCACACGCAACTCGTGGTAATGTTCAAGTTGATTTTGAAGTAGTAGGCGGGTAAATTCTAGTAGAACTAAATAAAATAGAAAGAATTATTAGAAGGGAATATTTTTTATGAATAAGGCATATGTAATTGACGCGGCACGCACACCTAGAGGACGTGGTAGAGCGGGTAAAGGTGCGCTTTCTGCTATTCACCCTCAAGAACTTTTTGCTCAAGTGTTAAATGCTCTTCGTGATAGAGCTAGTTTTGATGTAGAGGATGTTGATGATGTAATTGTTGGATGTGTTTCTCAAGCAGGAGAGCAGGGAGCTAATTTATCTCGTAACGCTGTGCTTTCAGCCGGATGGCCTGAAAAAATATCAGCAGTGATACTTAATCGTTTTTGTGGTTCTGGGTTGCAATCAATTAATTTTGGTGCAATGGGTGTTGCTTCTGGAGCAATGGATCTTGTTGTTGCTGGTGGTGTAGAAAGTATGTCACGTGTCCCTATGGGATCAGATGGTGGTGGGGCAGATGGTAACAATCTTCACTTACGCAATCGTATTTTCCAAGTACCACAAGGAATTAGTGCTGATTTAATCGCTACTCTTGAAGGGTTTTCACGTGAACAACTTGATGAAATAGCTCTAAGATCTCAAAAGAATGCAGCACAAGCCATTGAAGAAAAACGCTTTGCTAAATCTTTATTTGCTGTAAAAGATCCTTTTACAGGTGCAGTTGCACTTACACAAGATGAATTTCCCCGACCAGAAACTACAGCCGAAGGACTTGCTAGCTTAACCGCTTCATTTATTGAATTTGGTCAAAAAGCAGTAGGCCCAAATGGTGAAACACTAAACCAAATGGCACTCCAAAGATATCCACAAGTAAAAGCTATCCAACATTTTCATACTGCTGGAAACTCAAGTGGTATAGTTGATGGTGCTGGGGCTGTTGTACTTGCATCAGAGCGTTATATCAAGGAAAAAAATATAAAACCAAGGGCTTATATTCGTGCAATGGCAACTGTAGGAAGCGAGCCTGTAATAATGCTTACTGCACCTGCTCCAGCTAGCGAAAAAGCATTGCGCATGGCTGGTATGAAAGCATCAGACATAGACTTATGGGAAATCAACGAGGCTTTTGCAGTTGTTACATTACAAACTATGAGAGCCTTAAATGTTGATCCTGCGCGAGTAAATGTTAATGGTGGGGCAATTGCACTTGGTCATCCATTAGGAGCAACTGGAGCAATGTTATTTGGTACTGCACTTGATGAGCTTGAACGTAGCAATAAACAAACTGCGCTTATAATAATGTGTATTGGTGGCGGTCAAGGTATTGCTACGATAATTGAACGTCTATAAATTTTTTCTTTAATCGACTATTTGTAAAATTTAAGTCTAAAAAGAAAATTGCGGGTCTTTGAGTTCTAACTTAAAGACCCGCATTAGTTTTATAACATGGAACAAATAATCTTTTAAGCTTTATGCTTGAGCAACTGCGGCAGCAGTGTTTAACTTACCGCCTGTGCTAACTTTGCCTCTTAAATCTGAGTCAATATCAACAGTTGCTAAAATAATTTCTCTTATTTGAGGTGCTGTTAAATTTGGATTTTTAGCAATCATTAATGCTGCTGTTGCTGCAACCATTGGAGTAGCCATTGATGTACCACTCATTCTTTCATGTCTACCACCTGGAACGGTGCTAAGAACGTTGTCACCTACTGCGGCTAGCTCTACAACTTTGTCACCAAAAGATGAAAAACTTGCTAATCTGTTATTGTTACGATCCATTGAAGCTACTGTAATAACATTAGGTAGATCAACGTTAGCTGGGAAGTCTGCAACATTATTCATATTTGAACCATTACCATTTGCAGTTGCAGCAACTAATAAAATATCTGCATCAGCTAATTTTTTAACAGCAGCTAGCCAGCGAGCTTGATCAGCAGGGTTGCGATATTCATCACCAAAACTAGCATTGACTACACGAACATTTTCACCTCGGTTTTTCATATTAACCATATAATCAACACTACGTTCAAAGTTAACTAATAAGTCATTACCATCATAAAGTCCACCAATGGACATAATTTTTGCTTTACCTGCTGCAAGACCTGTATTACCAACGCCGTTGTTTTCAGCCGCAATAATACCCGCTACATGTGTTCCATGGTCGGCACCATCTCCTTTAAGTGGATCACCACTATTAAAGCCTACGCTAAAGCCATGAACATCATCAACTACACCGTTATTGTCATTGTCAATTCCATCGCCAGCTATTTCACGTTGGTTAACCCACATTGAACCATCTAAATCAGAGTGACGATAATCTACACCACCATCAAGCACTACAACTATAGGATCGCCAGTTGGTTTGGTTGGAGGTTTTGTAGTGTCAACTGGGCCACTTGGAGCTTTACCTTTAATTTCTAAACTCCAGTTTTTTAATACTCCTTCATCAACTCTAGCTTTATCTTCTATTGTAAGTGTCCATTCACCTTTAGTTTTTTCACCAGCAAATTGTGAAAGGTCAAAATTACCTTTAATATTGTCGGCTGAACCACCTTGACGGTCTGATATGGTGACAGTTTTTCCTGATGGAGAAGTTAATTTTACAACTAAATCACCTCGGTAAGTGTGTTGTAAATCTAGGTTTAAGTTTAAGTTTTCAATATCAATATCTTGGTCAATGTTAATTTTTGAGGTAGTAGTAGCTAAATCTTTGACGGCTGAATTGGGGCTAGCGGTTCCAGTAATAACAACAGGCTCATTTGCACGAGCAGCAATAGCATCTGTTATTGCTTGAGGTGTTACTGCGGTAAAAGTATTTGTGCCAGGACGACGACCAGGACGGTCAACAAAACCTTCAGGTTTATTACCAGGACGAGCAACTAAATTACTTTGTGTTTGTCTATTTTCTGCACGGCTTCCTAATGTTCCAACGCTGCGCCAACCTCCAGTCATACGATTAATAGAGCTATTTATTTGATCAGAAACTCGTTGTGTTTCCATTGTTGTACGAGCTTGAACAAATTGCCCTGATAAACGGTTAAGGTGCTGTGAATCTGTGCTATTTGTTGCTTGGTGGGTTAAATCTGTTTGTGTTGCTTGTGTTGCTTGTGTTTGATTAGTGTTATTTGATTCATTAACTCTAGCTATTTCATTGACACCAGTATTGTTATTTACTTTCACAGTTGCTTCCCCCAGAAACTTTGTTTGGATTTTTAATGACTGAATGATGATTCACTCAGAATATCGGCTTTTAGTAACAGATTGTTGCTAAGAGAAAAAGAAAATTTTTCAATTTTTCCAATAATTTAGCAATATTTAATTTTTGAGTATTTTTAATAATTTTAATGAGGAAAATTGCTCAAATTTTATTTTTAATAATTTAGTAAGCACTATATTTAATAATTAATTAGAGGAATTAAATTATACTTTATTGGCTAGGAATAAATTTTGCGTGGGTTAGTAGAGGGGTTCATCTTTTTGAAAGGAGGTGGACTAAAATGTCAATAAAATCATTTTGGACTAAGCCCCGTTTTCGTAATCAGACCAAACAGTCTTCAGCTAATTTCCTTCAACTCACTGCAAAATCTGAACAACAATTGGCTGAAGCTAGCAAAATACGTAATCAGCAAACTTACACTGCAAATAGCTCTAAAGAAGCAGCAAAAAAAAACAAATTTTCAGAAATAATTAAACGCTGTTTTATTTTCCTAATTATTATTTTGTTGGTATTTGCCTCTTTTCTTCCATTAGTAGTAGAACAAGCAGCAATTAATAACTTAGAAACTATATTTTTACCAACTACTCAACAAGACATTGGAAGTTTAGAAAAGGAATTTTATGCTCTAAACACAAAAACATCTCAATGGCTAAAAATAATGGAGGACAACCCAAGAGCAATTTTGCCATTAAATTTTTTTGAAGATTTGGAAAGGCGAAATCACCTAGCAGCTAAACTTGCTATGGAACGTGCAGAAGTAGCAGAACAGGTTGCTAAGGAAGAAAAAGAAAAAGAAGGTTTACGAGAAATAGTTAGCTATTTACGTGAATCTACTGTAGTTAATGGTGCTTCCGAAACTTATTTAACTGCAATAACTGATAATCTAAAACAAGAGGAAGCTTTTTATACTGATTGGTTAGAACAAACTAAAGACGCTCAAGGCGTTATCTTAACGCTAGACAAGGCTAATCTGCCTTTTAACCCACAACAAGAAAAAATAATAGAAAATCTACGTAAAGAAGCCGCGGCGCGTAAAAGAGAAATTACTGAGCAACTTGATACAGTAAAAGACTTACAACAAAAAATGCAAATAGCTCAAAATGGCTTATCTAGCGCGTTTAAGGCTTATGATATTTATTACAATATCCAAAAAGGAGAGTTTTTAGATGGTGCTGGAAATGCTGTTGATATAGGTTCAAAGCTGGCAGAAATTGTTTATGATGAAAAACAGCTTAAAGAAGTTAGCAAACGCTTAGAGCTAGGGCAAGGAACACTTAGCGCGATTAAAAGCATTTCTGAAGGTGCTTATCTTGATGGTGCGTTAGATGCAGTTAAAGCCATCAATGGTTTTATCAAAGACTATCAATCTAAAGAAATTAAGGACACTAAAAACACACTTGGACTATTTTTAGCAACAGATTTTCATACCCCACAACTTAAAAAAGTCCAAGATAATTTAGTAAAAAACCTAGCTGAGAAAAATAACTCTTTACAAAAAATAGATAGAGTTAAAAAGACTTTTGAACAATCAGAAAAAGTCTTAAAGCGTATTCAAACGGCTTGGAGGGTAATTAAAGTTTTTCATGGACATTTAAGCAACTACCAAAACTTACTTAATTCTGATTCAACTCGCACAACTACAACTGCAAATTTAATTGCTGGAATGTCTGCTGTTGGAGATGCTATAGACAGAGTAGTTGGATATTTTCCTCCAATTATGGCGGAAACTGTTGGTCAATTTTTTAAGTTTTATGCAGACGCTCTTAAAGCTGGCGAAGGAATTGACACAAAAATGCGTGCTATGTTAAAGGCGCGTGGCGACGGTATTGGAATAGATTTAATTGGTGGACTACAACATTCTACAGCAGGTCGTTATTTTGCAGAAAATCATACTGGGTTAGTAGAAATTGCTAAAGAATTTGAAAAGTCTGGCTTACGTGTTTTCCATATAGAAAATACAAATATTTACTACTTTGTTCCAGATACAAACCAAATTCCTATTAAGCTAGATGATTCACTTTATAAGCAATTAGCTACGGTTTGTTCTAATTTTACGGCTCTACAAACCATTTTAGCTACTAGCACAGGGGAAACCCTCTATTTACTTACCAATGAGGACTTAGCTGGTATAATTAGCTCATTAAAAAATAAAACTAATAAGTTTCAAATAAATGATGGTTGGTTTTCAGACTCAACTTATGAGCTAGATGGCACAGCAATAACACGACGTGTAAATGATAAATTAATTGATATTGCTGACGCACTAATTCACATTAAAGCTGCTGTGGGTGAACAGTTAACTAAAAGCAATTTAGAAAAGCTTTTAAGTAGTTGGGTTAGTTTTACTGATGATATAGCTTTTCAAGAAAAGCTTGCTGGTTGTGTATTGGTAGAAAACGATAAGCAAAAACATAACTTGTTTATTGCTTTTATGGAAAACCGAACTGCTTATGAAATCACCATTTTACGGGCAAAACTTACGGACAATAAATGTTTACAACACGCTGAGTTAAAAATTGTTGGTGATAGCAAGGGCGAGTTAAACACTACAGTAAATTTAACTACCGAGCTAAATGCTCCATTAAAACAGCTTAAAAATATTAAGTTAGTTTGGTATAACGACACAACCAAGTTAGGAGAAGGTTTTTCCTTTGCTCTACCACTAGAAAAAGAAGGTAGTCATAAAATTAGAGTTGAATTTTATAGTAGCAGCACTGGAAGCCAAAAATTGCTAGACTCTCCTATTCATACTGTAACGGTTGGAAAAGAAAAAGCTCTACAATCTAGCGTAAAAGTAAAAATTAATGGTGCTGCACTCTTAAAACTAGGTCAAACAGAATATTATTCCGCTTCGGTTGATGGAACAATTAATCAAAAGCCTGTTTATAATTATTCCTTGCGTTATGCTTGGAGTCATGGAGAAGGCACTAGTTCTAGCATTTCATTTGAAGCTAAAGAACCTGGTTTAACTGCTCTTAAGTGTGAAGTATTTGCAACAATTAACAAAAAAGAACAAAAAATAGGCGAGGCAATTCATAACATCACAATTCCTACTCGCTTGTTAGTTACTGCTCCAAAAGAAGTTAATGCAACAGATATTTTTGATGTTAAAGCAGAAATACCTAAAGAATTAGCTGGAAAAGTAAAAAGTGTTTATTGGTATGGAGGAATATTGCTTTCAGATAAACCTTCTGGTCAAGAAGGTAGTGAAATTAAAATGCAATATTCCAATGGTTATTTGGATAAAGATCAAAAAACTAATCAACCTATAGTAAGTAAAAAGAAAATAGGAATAGTACTTTATGATGAAAATCGTCGTGAGCTAGACCAAGGTTTTGCAGAAATAATTGTTAAACCTGTTTATTTTCAAGGTAGCGCGAGCGAAATTTGGGAAGGCAACACAGGCTTAAGTTTAAGCTTAAAACGTAAGCCAATAAAAAATGGGCCTCGGTTGCAATATAGTGCTGAAGGTGATCCTTCTTATGTTAGCACTGCATCTGTTTGGGGTGAAGCTTTAGCTTATTGGACAGACCGCTATAGCTTTAAAAATACAGAAGATATAGCTAAACACTTAAAAGAAGCTGCTAGCAAGGAACAAGAATTAGTTCCAATTTCAATAGCTGATTTTAAGGGGTACGCACTAGAGAAAAAACTCTCTTTTAGTGCTGGTTATGGCGGTTGGATGACTGGTTACGTAGGTTGTTCAACTTATGCTGGTTCTAGTATTGGTTACTTAATTAAAGGACAAGTAATTATTGGTGTGCATTATTTTGGCTCTGGTGGGGGTTCACATGACAATGAAGATCGTCCTTGGTTAGAGCCTCTTACACAATCTGTTTCAGCAGAGGCAAAAGCAATTGTAACAGGGCTTAGAATAGGCCCAGATCCAAAATTTGCTAAAACTCCTTATACCGGGCCAAAACTTGATGGCTCTGATTTTGCAGCCAAACTAGCTGTTAACCTTACAGCAACTAATAAAGTTTATCGTCCGGGTCAACAACCTATAACCATTACAGCAAATGTTACAGGCGGAAAGCCTCCTTACAATTATCAATGGACAGGTCAACATGGCGGTAAAGGCGGAAAAATAGACTTTGTTAGCTCTAAACCTGGGCTAGAAAAACTAACTGTTACAGTAACAAGTAGCGATAAACAAACGGCTTCAGCCTCTATTGAAATCAAAGTTGAAAAATTAGAAGTTAAAATCACAGGTTTAGAAGGACAAATTGTTTACGGGACAAAACGTAAGCTAAATATTACGCCAGGAGGTTTTCGTGTCTACTGGCAAGCCTCACAAAATCTTAACTTTAGCCCTGTAGAAAGTGCTAATGGTAGTACAGACATAATTTTTGGACCGAATTGGGGAAGTAGCTATTTGGGCGCAAGTTTTAGATAAAAATGGGGCCACCATTGGCGAAGCTAAACAACAAGTAATAAATGTAGTTCCACCTAAATTTCAAGTTGTTTTTGACCCTCCAAGTGGTGCAAAAGTAGGACAAGAAATCAAGGTGACTATTACAACCATTCCTGAAATTGATAGCAATTTAGTCAATTATGTTTGGAGTAGTCCAATATCTAGCAACCGAATGGAATATAGCAATAATAGCAACGAAATAGGCTTTAAGTTACGAGAGACTAAGCCTTTTGAATTACTTGCTATAGCTAAAATTCCTACTTTAGGCGATGAACTAGCAGAAATTAAAGCAAATTACACAGCAACAGCTTATCAAGTTAAGGCTGAAGTAGTTGGAGCAACTTATTCTGGCCCAACTCCTACTGTTTGGGATCCTGTTAAACAAACTCTAGTGCCTGTTCCAAAAGGAACTTACATTACTGATCAAATGGTGACAGTAAAAGCTGAGGTAATTGGCGAGCCTCAACCAAACGGCGTGCGCTGGGATTGGGCAGTTAATTCTGGCACAACAATTGGCAATAACATTTCTCAAACTCCAACCATTTCACGCCATGAACCAGGCACAGCAGAAGCAATTGTAGTTGCTAAAGATAATGATGGGGTTTTTCTTGGGACAGCAAAAACTAGTTTTACAGTTTTAGAATCTGGCGAAAAGGCTGCTCCTATGACCGTAAAACTCTTAGCAACTAAAACTAAGCTTAACACTAATGAAGTAACTGACATTAAGGTAGAAATTAAAAACGGTGTTGCTCCATTTAGTTATGTTTGGCGAGGGCCACTAGTTGAAGACCGACGAGAAGTTGTTAAAGTCAGAGCAGGTCAAAAAGGTAAATTTAGCGTTACAGTTACAGTTACAGACTTACGCGGTAAGACTGCTTCACAAACTATTGATATTGAAGTGCTTGGAATAGATCTATCAGCAAAAATAAAAGAAGCTGAAAACTTAGTTCAATTAGGTAAACTTGATGAAGCTATTCTAGTTATGGAACAAGCTGTTAGACAAGATCCAGAAAATTCTCAAGCTATTCAATATGAGCAAAAGCTAAAAACAGAACGAAACAAAGTAATGTCACAACTTAACATTACTCAACAGTTAATTAATGAAGCTAGATTTGCAGAAGCACAAGCAGCATTAGTTATTGCTCAAAACCTACATCCTAAATATCAACCTGTTGTAGATATGGCGCAAGAACTTTCTACAAGTTGGAATGAGTACAACAATAAAATTCAAACAATACTTAATGAAGTACGCAAAGCCAATGAAGAGAGAGATTTCCAAAAAGCCATAGATATGATTAACCAAATCCGTAGCACTATGAAGCTAGATCGATATGCTCAAGAACAGCTTACTAATCAAGAAAACTGGTCGCGTAAGATGTTGGCTGAAAAAGAAAATATTCGCCGTATTTTGCAAGCTGGAGAAAATAAGCTTAGACAATATGATTATGCTGGAGCATTAAGAGATTTTGACCAAGGTTTTGTTAACTTTAATAATTACTGGAATAATCGAGATCCAGAAACAGCTAAATATATCAAGCTGCGAGAGGAAGCGTTTATTAAAAATAGACGTGTTAATGAGCTACTTTCTACAGTTCGCCCAATAGCAGAAAATCCTAGCCTAGATACGCCTGTTAATGTTTTGCAACAAGCTTTAAGAGATGCTGATGAGCTAATACAACTACAACCTAATAATGTTAATGCAAAACGTTATCGAGATAGCATCTTAAATAAGCTCAATAGGATAACAAAAGAAAATTCTAAATTAGACCAAGCTAAAAAACTTCGTGCTGAAGGTCAAAAGCTAGAAAATGCTGGTGACTTAAAAGGAGCAATTGATAAATACCAACAAAGCCTTGCTATTTTGCCGGATGCTAATTTAGCGGCACACATTAAAGTTTTACAAGACAAGCTAAACAAAATAAATAATCAAGGCAGTGACACAGGGAAAAAAGGTGAAACTGGGACAATAGACCTTTCTGGCACACGTTGGGATTGGTTTGATCCTAAAGCAGATGCTAGTTATAACTTGTCTGGCAATACAATAATAATTCGCGCTCCAAATGGTAATGATTTATGGCCTGCTTTTAACTTTGATGCTCCTCGTTTAACTAAACAAGTTACAGGTGATTTTAACTTACAAGTAAGAGTAAATTCACAATGGCGCAGCGATGGTTATAACGGCGCAGGCTTGGCAGTAAATGTTGGTAAAACTTCTGTTATTCGTTTTGAACGTGGTTTAGATGGTGCGATTGGTGGGCATCATATAGTAATTTTTGCTTTTGCTGAAGGTCGTGAAGTTGGACGATCTCATATAGCGTTTTCTGCTAATGATTTCTACCTTAAACTTGAACGAAGAGCTAACAACTTCACTGGTTGGGCAAGTGCTAATGGCCGAGATTGGCAAAAAGTAGGAACAATTACAGCTAATTTTCCTGCTAATATTGCTGCTGGATTAACTTTAATTCATCAACATAGCAACAGCACTTTCCAAGCTAGTTTTTCAGACTTTTCTTTAACAAAAGTAACTAGCACTGGAAAAACTGACCCCTCTAAACCAACAGACAAACCAATAGATAAGCCTGTTGTAGTTGGAGATCGTATTACAGCAGGTTACACAAGCACAGGCACTAGTTATGCTCCTAATTGCAAAGGAGATGTCTTTACTGGTGGTAGTTGGTGTAATTCTCGTAATCAATCTGACTGGATAGAGCGAGATTTATCAGGGCTTTATGAAATTAGAGAAATTCGTATAGGTCAAGCTGGAACAGATGTCACAACAAAAAATAGTCGTATAGTGATAAAACTTCAACTAGCTAATGGTCAATGGGTAGTAGTTGATGAACTTAAAGAAACTAACATAAATTTGCGAGAACTTTCTTTTGGTGGAATTGGAAATTCTATTCCATCTTACCGAAAAGTTTTAACACCTCCTATTGTTGCAAAAACTTTTCGTATGGAACTTTCTGGTAATGGTTGGTTTGGAGCTAAAGATATTGCTCTGATAGGAAGAGCTTTTAATTCAACAAATATTCCTGTAGATAAACCAATTGATAAGCCAACTAACAAACCAACAGATCCTATAAACAAACCTGATCCACCAATTAAAACTGGTTTGCAAGTTACTGCTATTGTTGAAAATAAATCTACAGACAATGTACACATTTTTATAGATGGGGAAAATTTTGCTCCAAATGATCGACTAGCACCACAAGAAAAACGCTCTATATCAATGAAAATGCTGCCTAATGGAGCAATTAAGTTTTTTGCTGGAAGAAATGGAAAGGTAATTACTAGTAAAATTTGGTATGGGGATCCTGAACACTTAGACCGTTATCCTAAAGTTATTTTTACTAATGATAATACTTTACTCGTTACAACAGGTCTAAGATAGTTTAGCTAATCATTTGTTGCATTTAGCTTGGTTTCATAGAGCCAAGTTAAATGCAACAAAATAAATGATTACTCTACATTTGGATCTGAAATATTTCCAAAGAAAATACTATTTAAAAACAGTCTAGTAGTGCTTTCCCAAAATGACCGGAAATTAGGGTCATCAGCATACAAAATAAAGCTTCCTCGGCCAGATTTTTCCCTTAGTAAATAGGAGGAAAGAGCAACCTTCTTTTCATTTTCTGGGGTTAAAAAACCACTAATCTTAAATTGCTCTTTTGGATAAAAAACTACATTATCCCCTTTAGTTGTTAAACTTAGCGTTGGACTAGAATTATTTAATATTACTAAATCTTTCTCATAGCCCATTCCTAATGGGTGAGTTTTATCTAGTTTTAATTTCATAAGCGTACCAGGAATAGATTGCATCATCCGTTTACGCTCTTTTTCTTCGTAGGGAATAAGCTTTTCTGCTAGTTCTTCTTCAGGCGTTTTAGCTGTAAGTGCTGGCAATGTAGAAACTGTTTGTTGAGCCGCATCTTTATCCTGTTTTTCTTGTTGTTTTTCTCGTTCAATTCGTTCTTCTTCCTCGGCTTTGTCTAATAATCTATAGGTGACAGAAGTCATAGCCGACATTTTAGCTGTTGCAAATACCGCACCACCTTTAAGCCCAATAAATACGCCTCCATCACGTACCCAACGAGAAAGTTTTTCAATAGTCCCTTTTCCAACTAACCCTAAGTAATTTTTACCTGAAGAATCATCATCTGGAAAAATAATTGTGTTATAGTCGCGTAAGTCCAAACCTCCTAATTGTTGTGTGGAAACAGCAGTAAAGGGAATTGAATAAACTTCGTCTAGCAAATACCAAAGTGAACCATAATTAGTCACGCTTACACCCGGCCCCATTACTACTACAACTTTAGGCTTACGAATATGACGAACACGATTTGAACCTAAATCAATCCCGTTTTGTGTTCGTGCGCTGTTGCTAGCTACCACGTCATGACCGTTAATTTTTGCTAACTCTGCAATTTTTTCATGCAACGTTGCTTTATTTGTTTCAACAGGAACTACAACTGCTCCAACAGGGAAATCCTGACCATTAATTGTTACAGGCTTTAATACTAAAAATGCTTCATAATTTTCTTTTAATAACTCAGCTAAAGTTTTTGCAGCCGCATTAGTCTGATAACTAAAAACATAACCATAACCAGCTTTTCCACCTATAACTTGACCACTTAAATTAACTTGGCTAGATAAACTCTCTAAGTTGTTAGTAATTAAGTCTTCTAACCAATAGGTTTCAATATTGTAAGCTAATGGAAGTGACCAGCCTGTAATATCATAAAAATAAAGGTCTTTTAATGCTGCTTCAGGTTCAAGTAATGCACGAGCTAAAAAGCCTGTTGGTTGGTTTAGATTAATAATATAAGCACCTGTGGGAAAATCTTTTTCCTCAATAATTTCACCAAAATAGCCATGTGCTTTTTTTATCTTAAAACTAGATTTAGCTTTAGCTACTTCAATTCCTTGAGCTAGCAGCAAATTAACAAGTTTAGCTGTTCGGCTAGGGTCATTGCCAGGCAACAAAACAAAGGATTTCATCGACTCTTTTTTTCCTGCCTCAATTGCCTGAAGGCGGAATTTATAATAATCACGTAATTTTGCTTGGCGGTTATCTGAAGTAGTTTTAAGAGTAGCTATTGAGCTAAGAAAATGATGCCAAGCTCTTTCACGTAGGGTTAAAACTTTTTCTCTATTATCTAACCTTATGCTAAGACCAGCACGACCGCTGCCAGCTTGCTCATAAGTCATTCCTATTGCACCATTTAGCGAAGGCCAAGAATCTCCATAGCTAGGATAATGGAGGTCAAAATCTTCGCTAGTGTAAAAGCTTAAGCCATATTTATCAAACATTGCAGCATTACCCTGACCATAGATCTTTAGCCAGTTGTTGGTAAGCTCTGGAATATTAGCATTTTGCGGTTTAGCCGAAGGAGGGAAGAAGTAAGTAGCATCAACACCCATTTCATGAAAATCTACAAAAACTTGTGGCAAAAATTCTTGATAAAATTTTACACGCGATTTTGATTCTATTTGAGTTTGCCAAGCCCAATCTCGGTTTAAGTCAAATAAATAATGATTAAATCTTCCACCGGGCCAAGGTTGGTTATGCTCAAAAGAATTTTTATCAAGCTTTGGATGTTTTCCTTGAGCCTGCTCATAAAATGTTACATAACGCTCTCGTCCATCAGGGTTAACTAGCGGGTCAATAACAATAATTAAATCTTTTAATAATTTAGCGGTTTCTTCGCTTTGGTCGGCTAGCAAATGATAAACAACTTCCATTGCTGTTTCTGCCGAGCAAGATTCATCGCCATGCACATTGTAATTTAGCCAAGCTGTTGCAGGAAGACTTGCTGTTAATTTGTCCATGTCTGACTCGGATAATTAGCGAGGATCGCTTAAACGAGCAGTATCTTTTTTTATTTTGTCTAAATTAGCTAAGTTTTCAGGGCTACTAATTACAAGTAAATGAAGCTTGCGCCTTTCGTTTGTTTGCCCATATTCAATTAATTTTAATTTTGGTGAAACTTCCGCCAAACGCCGATAATAAGCGGTTAACTCGCTATAATGGGTAAAATACTCACCGATTTTATGACCAATAACATCTTCTGGTTTAGGAATATCTGATAAGTATTTAGCTTCAGTAGAAAATCTAATATTATTAAATGGGACTTGAGAATCAGCAGAAATAACAAATAATGACATAATAATTGACAACGCTAAGATAAATTTTTTCATATATTTATAGATGACCAAGGGCTAATTAAAAATTAACCCTTGGAAGTGTAGATTATTTGACAACGATGTTAACAAGTCGTTTAGGAACATAAATAATAGTTTTTAGCTCTTTACCAGCTATTTGGGGGCAATATTTGGATGAGATAGAGCTAAATCTTTAGCTTCTTGTTCGCTAGCCGTTAATGAAACGCCTTCAATTCGTTCTCTAAGTTTTCCATTAATTTGTACTATTAAAGTAAAAACCTCATCAGCCGCTAGACTTGCATCATATTTAGGCCAGCTTTGTTTGTGGATGCTATAAGCTTCACCAAGTTCTGACCAAAGCTCTTCGCTAATGTGTGGAGCAATTGGAGCAATTAACAAAACAAATGTCCTTAATGCTTCTTGCCAGTGGCTAGTATTGCTAATAGCTGTTTCTTTAGCCTTAGCTAGATAGTTAAGTAGTTCCATCATACTTGCTACAGCCGTGTTAAATTGGAAGTTTTCTATGTCATTTCCAACTTTACGGATAGTTTTATGAAGTATTCGCTGTAAGTCCTTTATTTCTGTTACAGAAGCATCGCCTGTTGCTGTTGGGGCTGGTTCTAAGACTAAGTTCCAGACCTTACGATAAAAACGAACAATGCCTTCAATACCTTTGCTTGACCAAGGGCCGCCTGCCTCCCAAGGGCCAATAAACATTAAGTAAGTGCGTATGGTGTCGGCTCCATATTCTTTTACAAGCTCATCAGGGTCAATAACATTACCACGTGATTTACTCATTTTTGAGTTATCTTCACCTAGGATTAAACCTTGGTTAAAGAGCCGCTTAAAGGGTTCTCTATGGTCTACTAAACCCATATCATTTAATGCTTTAGTAAAAAATCGAGCATACATCAAGTGCATTGTTGCATGTTCAATTCCTCCAGCATATTCATCTACTGGTAGCCAATGTTTTACAGACTCATCCATAAATTTATCAGCTATATTTGGGTTTAAATATCTAAACCAATACCAGCTAGAATCAACAAATGTGTCCATTGTGTCAGTGTCGCGCTCTGCCGCACCTTGGCATTTTGGACAGGTTGTATTCTTAAACTCAGCATTTAGTTTTAACGGGGATTCTCCTGTAGGCAAAAACTCTACACCATCAGGAAGAATAACTGGCAATTGTTCATCTGGAACAGGCTGCATTCCACAACTTGGGCAATGAATAATTGGAATTGGCGCACCCCAATAACGTTGACGGCTAATTAGCCAGTCACGTATTCGGTAATTAATGGCTGCTTTGCCTTGATTCATCGCTACTAAAGCATCTGTGATAGCTTTTTTGCCTTCCTCATTGGACATCCCATTAAATTGACCAGAGTTGACCATTTCGCCTGCTTCAGAATAAGCACTAGCCAACGCTTGACCATCCCAATTAGCAGGCTTAATTACAACTGGAATTGGTAAATTATATTTTTTAGCAAAAATAAAATCTCGCTCATCATGTGCAGGAACAGACATTATTGCCCCAGTTCCATAAGTCATTAAAACATAATCTGCAATCCAAATAGGAACACGTTCTTTAGTAAAAGGATGTACAGCATAAGCACCTGTCCAAAGACCTGTTTTTTCCCTTGTAGTTGCAAGGCGTTCAATGTCTGATGCTCGTTTGGTTTGAAAAATATATTCTTCAACGGCTGCTTTTTGCTCTGAAGTTGTAAGTTTAGCAACTAAAGCATGTTCAGGTGCTAAAACTAATGTAGTTGCACCAAAAACCGTATCAGGGCGAGTTGTAAAGACAGTAATAAACTCGTCTGAATTTTCTATTTGAAACTTAATTTCTGCACCTTCGCTACGTCCTATCCATTCAGTTTGGAGTGTTTGAACTCGCTCAGGCCATTGAATTTGGGAGAAATCCAGTAATTCTTCAGCATATTTGGTGATACGAAATAGCCATTGGTCTAAATCTTTTTTAGTTACTTGAGTTTGGCAACGGTCACATTGTCGCTCATCTCCCTTTACTTGCTCACGAGCAAGCGAAGTGTTACAGGTTGGACACCAATCAACAGGTGCTTTTTTTACGATAAGCTAAACCATTGTTAAAAATTGGATGAATAACCATTGAGTCCAACGGTAATAATCAGGGTCGCTAGTGACTACTTCATGATGTGAGCGATGATAGCTTGCTCCCATAGTGCGGAACTCTTTCCGCATATAGTCCATATTGTTATAAGTCCATTTTTTCGGATCTACTTTATTTTTTATAGCTGCGTTTTCTGCTGGTAGCCCAAAAGAGTCAAAGCCTGTTGGGAAAAAAACGTTCATCCCTTTCATTCTTAAATAACGAGCCTTAGCATCAGGTGGAGCATACATAAACCAGTGACCAATATGTAAACGGCCACTAGGATAAGGAAACATAGTTAAAAAATACCACTTAGGTTTATCTGAATTAAGGTCAAGACGGTAAAGCTCATCTGCTTCCCATTTATCTTGCCATTTAGGTTCTATTTCTTTGTGATTGTACTTTCTCATAATTTTTAGTTGGGTTTTCGATAATTTTTAAAATGTGTGTAACTTTAACATGCTTAACTACTAAGCTTCAATAAATTGGGACTATACAAAAATTATCCAAAAAACTTAGCCCAGCCGTAAACGACTGGGCTATTGCCAAAAGCCCTTACAAGGCTTAAGAATATTTTGGAGGGTATTTTTAACAAACTATCAATTATCAAATAGATAAATAATCTAGTCTATCTCGCCATTTGCTATCTTTTAATTCCTGATCTAAAACTCTTAATGTACTTTGATAAAGCTCTTGTGCTTCTTCTGGAGAATTACCAATACAAGTTACACCTATTTTTCCAAATTGACTCATTGCACCAATTAAATGAAATACTACTCCACGTTCAGTAGCAGCATGAAAATGTAAATCATGATAAACGGCAATATCTATAAGCTCATCAGGTGTAATTCCTTTGTAATGAGGTGAACTTAAATTGTCAGATGCTAAATAATACTTAGGCCGTCCACTAGAAGTAATAAACAATCCTGTAGATGGGTCATAACCTCCATCGGTTAAAAACTTCATCATTAAGAATGGGTGAGTTGTGCCACCTTTACGCAAATTGATTTCAATTGCATGACAATCCCAAGTATTACCATTTTTAACTACAACAAAATCTATAGCAAAACGTCCTATAACTCCTTTTGTTGATAGCACATGAGCAATTTTTTCCCCATAAACTTGAATCATTTTGCGATACTCATCATCTGCTGGAAAAGTACAACCTAAATAAACTTGACCAGAAAGACCACCTAATAATTGATCATGTGTAGATATTACTTGAGGTTCACCAATAGCATTTACTCGACATTGGACGCTAGGAGAGCGTTTTTCTTCGCCTTCAATAAATTCTTCTACAATTCCTCCCATAAAATTAAATTTATCAGAGAAAGATTCCCAATTTTCTATTGGAGCGACATATTGTAAAGAAGTTTCTAAATGAGCAGAAATGGCTGCTCTACGTGTAGTGCGGGAAGCATTTTGAACATCCAAAATAGGGTTAAGGCGTAAAATAGCATTTCCTTCACCTGAAAAACCATCATTAAGTTTTACTACTACTCGTCGCATTTCTGGACGTTCTTCCCATAAATCTATTATGGCTTCGGTAATGTCGTCTGGTGTGTGCAAATTTTCCCTACCTGCTGGCATTGGAATATCTGCTTCACGAAAAATTTCACGACAACCGCTTTTAGTACCTAGGTGCAATAAACCAGGGTCTAAACCATAAAGAGGAATCCCTAGTTGTACAGCTAAGGTTCTTTCAAGTGGCGTAGTGTTAAAGCAAACTAGATGGGCGTTGTCCTTATCTCCAATAGCACGTCTTATACGTTCCATTAAGATTGGTCGATTAAGTAATTTTTGAGTTAGTGGAATGTTTGAAGTATCGCTAGTTTCCACTAAAACTAGACGACGACGAGCATGAGCCGCCGGAACACCTGTTAATAGATGTAAATAATAGTCTATAACTGAAGGGTTAATACGTTGGGAGGTGATAAAAACTAAGCGTGTTCTAGGTCTACGAAGAAGCATTAATAAATATAAAAGGCGTTCTTCATAAAACGAAGCTCCTTTAAGTTTCAGTAATTCTTCTCTATGTAAAGTCATTGAAGGGACAATTACGCTAGTATGTTCAGAAAGTCGATTATTTGCCACTTTGTCAAAAAGCATTGGCATTCTTTTTTGTAGCCGTTGAAACTCTATTAACTCTTCGGGTGAGCCTGGGATAGGTAATAGATTTGTAGTTGGATTTGCAACTAGAGTATTCATAAGATTTGCTCCGCCATCTTGGGATGCACATTGTTTTAGGTAAGCTATAGCCGCTATTCTAAACTAGACCTGTAGAGAAAGAAATAAAATATTTTTAGAAAATTTACAGATTAAGTAAATTTTACTTTTTGTTAATACTGCCAATATATATTTTTGTTTTATGGGGAAAATCGCCGTAACTTCTTCACCCAGCATTTATTTTTGTGATAAATTGCCAAGGAACTTTTATTAAACAAAATAAAATAAATCAAAAAAATTTTTCTGCTGTTATTTAGGAGAGCTTTACTTATGGGTATATCACTGCGCCAAGCCGTTAAAGTTGGTGGGTATGTAATGAAAAAGAGGATATTAGGAGAAAAAAGATATCCTTTAGTGTTAATGTTAGAACCACTTTTTCGTTGTAATTTGGCTTGTGCTGGTTGTGGCAAAATCCAATACCCAGAAGAAATTTTACGTAAAAATCTTTCCCCAGAAGAATGTTTTAGAGTATCTGATGAATGTGGCGCACCTGTAGTAACAATTGCTGGTGGTGAACCTTTAATTCATCCTCAAATAGCTGAAATAACCGAAGGGCTAGTAGCAAGAAAGAAATTTGTTTATCTTTGTACTAACGCGCTTTTGCTAGAACGTCATTTAAGTAAATTTAAGCCTTCACCTTACCTAACTTTTAGCGTCCATTTAGATGGAATGAAAGCCCGACACGATGAGTTAGTTTGTCGTAAAGGTGTTTTTGATGAAGCAGTTAAGGCAATAAAACTAGCTAAAGAAGCAGGTTTTCGTGTTACTACTAACACAACTGTTTTTGATGGCGAAATACCAGAACATTTACATGAAATGTTTGATTTTCTAGCAGACTTAGGAATTGATGGGATGATGATTTCACCTGGCTATAGCTATGCTTTAGCACCTGACCAAGATCATTTCTTAAAACGCGAACAAACTAAAGCTTTATTTAGAGAAATTTTTGCTCCACTTGCTACCAAACGCGGCAAACGTTGGCAATTTAATCATTCTTCTTTCTTTATAGATTTTCTAACAGGCCAGCGTGACTATGAATGCACCCCTTGGGGCAACCCTAATTACAATGTGTTTGGCTGGCAAAAGCCTTGTTATTTACTTAATGAAGGCTATGTACAAACTTTCAAAGAATTAATAGAAGATACAAAATGGGAAAATTACGGGCGTAAAAGCGGAAACAAAAAATGTGCTGATTGTATGGTACATTGTGGCTATGAACCTACGGCAGTAATAGACGCTACAGCTAACTTTAAGAATATGCTGGTTTCACTTCGTAGCTTAAAGTAATAGAAGTTTTAGTTTATAGAATTAAAATAAAAGGTCAACTTCTGACCTTTTATTGTTTTAAAAGAGAAATGATTTCTTGATGTTGGTTATTTGCTGCGTCGTCTATGGCAGTATTTCCCCAACGATCTTTTAATTGAGTATTAGCACCATAGCCAAGTAAATATTTAACAATATGAGCGTGACCTTCTGAAGCGGCTAAGTGTAGCGGAGTACGACCATCATAATCAGCACCGTTGATGTCTACGCCTCTAGCAACAAGTCTTTGTATCGCAGTAAGATCGCCTTTGCTAGCTGCCCAAATTAAAGCGATTACTCTATCTGTCTCTATATCAAGGCGGTTGCGACGCGGATCTATTTTTTCAGATACACCTGTTAGATTGTCATAGTTATGAAAATTAAAAACTTCTACTAGTTTTTTACAAAAAGCTAAACCTCGGACGCTATTGCCTTGTCGGTCTACTCTTGGCGACCAGGTGCAAAGACCCATTACATTTGGGACAACAATCATTATTGCACCAGAAACACCGCTTTTAGCTGGGAGTCCGACTGTAAAAGCAAATTCGCCTGAAAAATCATAAAGTCCACAAGAGGACATCAAAGACAAACAATGTTGGACAGTTTTAGGAGTGAAAATTCTATTTCCGGTAATTGGACAAACTCCACCGTTAGCTAATGTTGCTGCTACTACAGACATTTGCTGGGCATTTACTTCAATAGAACAACATTGAAAATAAAACTCTAGCGTAGCAATTAAGTCCGTATTTTCAGGAAAAGCTTTGTTTTCCCTTATAAAATAGCCTATAGCAAAATTACGGTCTGCTGTAGCGCGTTCAGAAAGATAAACTGCATTACTAAAGCCTACTTTAGCCCCACCACAAATAGCTTTCCATTGCTCCATAACATAATCAAAACGATCTGCAATATTTATTTGTGGTTTGATAAGCGAACAACACATAATCGCACCAGAATTGATCATTGGGTTATGTGGCTTATTTTCATAATTTAGCGTTAGTTCATTAAATCCTCGTCCGCTTGGCTCACGTCCTACATATTTGTGAACTATATTTTCTCCTTGCTCTTCTAAAGCTAGGCAATAATTAATAGGTTTAGAGCAAGATTGGATACAAAAATCTGTTTGGTAATCGCCAAAATATGCTTGTTGTCCGTCAATTGTGCAAAGTGAAACAGCGTACTGCTCAGGGTTTACACGGGCAAGTTGAGGAATATAACTAGCTACAGTTCCTTCAGTAATTGTTTTAGTGTTTTCAAAAATTTGCTCAATTATTCGCCTAGTAGCAGAGAACTCTGGAATAATTAAATTAGCTTGTAGGGTTTGTTCAATTAAAGCAATGTTGGGTCGGATAATTTGACAAAATTCAGGGTAAGAAATTTTATCTGTGTCTGAATAAGCTTGTAAGGCTTTAATAGACTCTTTTAATCGTAGATCACTTAAAGAAATTCCTGTATGGCTAATGCTGCGTTTTATTTCTTGGGGAGTTGTAAAACCGCGATTTTCTTTATCTAAAGCTAGAAAAAGCCGCAATTCCCGTTCATCACGGGAATTTGCAGCTTGTTTGTTAATATCTTCTGAGAGTGATTGACTGTCTGACATATTAGGTTAGTTACCTTCAGGTTCTTCAACAGGTTTTACAGTAAAAATTAGATAATCAGCTTGTTTTAAGTATTGATCTACAACAATTTGATCAATATTTCTTACAGGGACAATACTAACATTACTAATTTTGCTATCAGGTAAACGACGGCGAGCGCGTGACATTGTTCCTTCGCCATAATCAGAGTGGAAAGCCCCGTTAATGTGGATAATAAAGGGCTTAGACTCTTTGCCTTTAATCATTTTGGCGACAGACTCGCCCATAGTTTCATCTTTAATACATTGAGCAAAATAAAATCGCTCAATCCTTTCATTAATTGCCGCTGGATCGGGTGCTACAGCGTGTGGATTGGCATGAGGGTTAGCTTGAGGATTGGCTGCGCTTGCAGCCGGAACCATCATAGCTGTCATAGTTTCAGTAAATCGCTCGCGATAACTATCGCTAGGGCATTCAATTTGTTGAGCAACTAAAGTGCGATCTACTTCAGAAAATCTATCTACAATAGTTAAACCATTATTAGCAACGGCGCGAGCAAGTCTTTGAGGGGCGTTGCTACCAATGACTTGCCATTTTTGACGGCGGGCAAATTCAACTATTGGGCGATAATCTGTCATATAGTTAGACCAGGGACGAGAACGGGAAAGAAATTCGGTTTCATTAATTCTACCTGTTAAATAGTCGTCTAAAGCAATTTGGGCATCTCGCTCAAACATTTCCATTGCTATAAGACTATTAGCCCGGCGACGCGCTACACCTTGAACAATTGCAAGCTCTAATTTATGCCCATCGTTGTCATTATGTTGCTCACCAATAAATAGAACTTCCCCTTTAGTTACATTAGATAGCATTGTCTCAAGGTCAATCCATTGTTTAGCTTGAGTGTCATAAACTCGATAAGGAATATAATATTCTGGCACAAAAACTTGTTGAGCAAATGAGCTAGCAGGTAAATATAAGAATATAAATAAAACTAGAAAAAATACTACTTTTTTCACAATAAAAACCCTTCCTAACATAAAAATTTTTTAATTGTAATTTGATTTTCAATAATTTGAATATAGCGGCAATATTAGTAGATGTAAATATTAACGCTTAACTAAAAATCTTGCCAAAAACGGCAATCTTGCCAAAAGTGACATCAATAGCCAATGCCAAAAACGACGTAAAAAAGCTTCTAACAAGTTTTTTAAAATCTTATGGATTTCTTTATCCACAAATAAATCAAATAATTAGAATTTGTTATTTATAACATTTTCTCCTGGCACAAGTTTTGAAAATAGAAAAGTTACAAATCAAATTAAATCAAAAATTATTTAGGAGAAAATGTTATGAATATCAGAAATGTTGTTTTAATTATTGTACTTAGCCTTGTGGCAATTTTTGGCTCTTGTGTTAATAAAGTAGTAGTAGGTGTTGCTGTTTGGGGGACAACAGTTGGCGTTATAGCGGTAAGCACTTTCAATAATTTTTTTGAAATAGCCAAAGAAAAAAGCCAAGAATTTGAAAAGACGATTGCTCCATTAGATAACTTTGTTAATGAATTTCACGCTTCATACAATAGGGAAGAGTATAGCGAACTTTACAAAGCCTCTGGCGAAGTAAAAGAAAGATTGACAGAAGAAGAATTTGTAGAAATATTTGCAGAATTTACAGAAAAACTTGGTAAAGTAAAAAATTCTACTAGAAATAAAGTAGATGTAAGCAAAAAGTCTGGTACAACTGTAATAGAAATGGTTTATCAAACAAGTTTTTCTAATGCCGCAGCAGAAGAAAAGTTTACTTTTATAGTCAATGAAAATAAAGCTACATTATATAGCTATGATATAAAACTTATAGATACTACAGGTAAAGAAAATATAGAAAATAGTTTTAATAGCCTTATAAAAAATACTAATGTTTTTAAGTTTTTTGCTAATACTGAAACAAACACGACACAAGCGCAACTTGAAAGCCAAATGGCAGGAGAAGAATATTCAGAAACTGCTGAATTTGAAAGCCAAGAAGCTACAGAATAAATTTCGTAACTTTTATTAATTAAACTGGATAGAATAATAAAGTCAAAATAATCATCCCACTCCAATATGAAATTTCCAGAGTTTCGCTAAATGGTTGGATCTGCTTGATCCAGCCATAAATATGTATAAAAACCATCATCACAAAATTACATAAAATAAAATCAAAGTAATATTGTGTAGTAATTTTATTTTCAATGGCTCTAATGCCAAAATAGGTAATTACACAAGTTACCCCACCTAAACACCGGCCAAAATAAACTACCAAATCTGTTTTAAGAGGAATTTCCCAACCTAAAACTTTTGCCCATCTAATCGGGCTAATAAGCATTGGCAATCCAAAAAAAGCTACTGTTCCAAAGATTACTACATATAAATACTGTATCGAATATGCTTTCCAAATCCCAATCATAAAATTAATTTATTAAATACTTTCAATCCATCCACCACCTACCACATAATCACCATCATAGAAAACTACGGCTTGACCAGGTGTTATTGCTTTTTGTGGTTCACTAAATTCTACTTTTACGCGTCCATCTGATAACGGAATAACAAAAGCAGGTGCTTCTTGGTGGCGGTATCGAATTCTAGCCAGAGTCTTAAAAGGCTCTTTAGGCTCATCAAACATAATCCAATTTGTTTTATACGCAATAAAACTATAGCCAGGTAGCTCGTCTTTAGTTCCTACAACTACTTGGTTAAGTTCTGGGTTAATAGCAATTACATAAAGTGGTTCAGGCCACGCAATACCAAGGCCACGACGTTGGCCGATTGTATAATGATGGATCCCATCATGTTGACCTAGTATTTTTCCTTTTTTATTAACAATATTTCCTGCTTTAGTACGACGTGCAGAAAGTTGATGTAATTTTTGTGTTAAAGCAGGAGCGTCTATTTTGTTTTCTTTTAAGTAATTTTCAATAAAACGGGCATAATCTCCATCTGGTACAAAACAAATTTCTTGGCTTTCGCCTTTTTCAGCTACAGAAAGCTTATTTTGTCGAGCAATTTCTCGAACTTCTCCCTTAGTCATTGCACCTAAAGGAAAAATAGCTTTAGCCAACTGGCTTTGAGTAAGTTCAAAAAGAAAATAAGATTGATCTTTACGCTCATCTAAGCCTTTGAGAAGTAAAAAACGGTTATGTGTTTTATCGTATTCCACACGGGCATAATGACCAGTTGCTACATATTCGCTACCAGCAGCTTCGGCAAGCTCAACTAGTTTTGCAAATTTCAAATGACTGTTACAGCTAACACAAGGGCTAGGGGTACGACCTTCTAAATAAGCCTCAACAAATGGAGTGACAACATTTTCTTCAAAATTTTCTTCAAAATTTACTACATAAAAAGGAAAACCTAAGCGGTTAGCTACAGTACGAGCATCATAAATATCGTCTAGCGAACAACAGCGAGAGGGCAAAGGCTCGCCGTCCGCACCTACATTGATACGACGTTGGTTCCAAAGCTGCATTGCTAGACCAACAATTTCATGGCCTTGATTTTTTAAGATTGCTGCTACCGCAGAACTATCTACACCACCGCTCATTGCTACAGCTATTTTCATAAATTAACACCTCAATAAAAAATAACCTTTAATGATGCAGTAGTAGCAGAGTTTTTTCAAATAAAATTTGGGTAAAATAATTATTTATAAATGTGCTAAACCATTTTTTAGAGCATATTTTACTAAATCCACAATGTTATGAATATCTAGTTTCTGCATAATATTATTACGATGTTTTTCTACAGTTTTGATGCTAATGCAAAGACGATCAGCTATTATTTTGTTAGATTTACCGGCTGTGAGTAGTCTTAAAATTTCGATTTCTCGTGTAGATAAATTAGTGTATAAGCTTTGTGGAAGTAAGCTAGCACTACGTCCATCAGTAAATCTATTAATAATTTTGCGAGAAATTGCCGGAGAAAAATGAGGTTCTCCCTTAATTGCTGCTTGAAGTGCTAAAAAAAGCTCATTTGTGGAAATATCTTTTAGCAAATATCCAATAGCACCATACTGTAGAGCTTGTTTTAAGTATTCTTCATTATCATACATTGTTAGTAAAATAATAGCTATATTTGGAAAAGAGCGATGAATTTCGCTAGTAGCTTCTAGTCCGTTCATTTCCGGCATAGCAATATCCATCAATATCACGTCAGGGGCTAAGTTTGATACTTGTTTTATGGCTTCCACTCCATTTTGAGCCTCACCAACAACAGCTACATTTTCCATATTTTCTAGTAATTTTCTCAAACCCTTACGAAAAAGATTATGGTCATCAACAATTAAAACTTTAGTGTTTTGCATGATAAAACCTTGGTAGGGCAGATCAAAAACAAATCTATAATAGAGATAATTACTAGGTAAAGCAAGATAGAAGATTAAATAATTATGTTTTGGGGACTAAACTATTGGCTTAAGAAGCATAATAAGCGTAATCAGGATAGCGCAAAATTGCTAATATAGCTTTGGTTGAGTGTAAGGAAAAAATGCTTGCCCCTAGTAAAAAACCTATTGCCGCATAATGAGTAGCAAAAAAATGACTTAGCAAATAACCTAGAACAAAATTAGCCAATAACCCAGGTATTATGGATCTTAATAGCAAAATAGGACGAGATAGGCTAAATAAAATCATGCTATTTAATAGTCCTACAGTAAAAATAGCATATCCAACTATTCCTATTATTGAAACTTTCATTATATTTTCTGTTATATCAGCATTTAGACAGTAAATTACTAAACTGCCCATTATTAAATACATTACAAAAATTGCAAAAAGTAATAATAGATAGTACTTAATAAGTAACCCAGAAAGATTATCTCTGGTAGTAATAACAAAATTTTTGGCTTGGTCATACCAAAAGTGCATAAATTTATAGTGTAAATACTCAGTAACGGCAACTAATATTAAAAATATTAAAAGTGCTATGTCCATTCCTTTTTTATAATCTAAATTTAGCGCAAAACTTAGTCCTGCCGCTACAGACACGGTTGAGCCTGCTGTAAGGCGATCAGCAAAAAGAAAGCTAAAATAACAAAGACCATAACAAAAATAAGGTGCAAGCGAATAAATCAAAACAGGTGCGCGGGGCATTTCCATTTTTTCATTTGTTTTATTACTAGGAAGCTTAAAAATTACCAACCCAATAGCGACAATTAAACTAAACCCTATGCTAGCAAATTGGACAAACAAAACGTTAAAACCTAAATAGCTAAGTAAGATAAAAATTATGCTTGCAATAATAAAAATACTAGGAATATGCCAAACAGGTTTTCTTAAAGAAATAATTGCACAAAGTAACCATAATAAGCTAAGTATTAAATAATAAATAGCTGCCATAATTAAATATTTATCTGGAAATAAATTACGATAGAATCCTAAAACTAAGCCAATAAAAGCTAGTATTATGGTTATAGAAATTGCTAGAAAAAGAAATTGTAAGCAAATTTTTCTAGCTAGGGCAATTTCTCCTAAATTAAGGTAAAGCTGACCTCTCCTAACAATTATTTGGATAAATCCACCACTAGTAATCAAGCTAGCCATTAAAGCTAAACTTAAAGGCGCGGCTAAATCTGGAGGTAAGATAAATTCAAATTTACCAAATTTACTATTTTCTAAAATAAACATTACCAGCCAAGGAATTGCATAAACAAAACTATAGGAAAATTGCTCTAAAAAACAAAAGATTTCATTTTTAATAACTTTTTGCCCACTACCTTGTAATGTTTTAGTTATTGGAATTGGTTGATTAGATAATTGATTATAAAGTTCTTGACCAAGGGCTAGACAGTTTTCAAAACCTAAATCTTGTTGGACTAATTTATCTGTATAGCCTAAAGATTCAACTATTGCTGTTGTTTCCCAATAATTTAATGGATAGGGATTAACTTGAATAACTTTTTTAAGTATGTCTGATAACTTATCAGCTTGCTGCATTTGACTAAACTAGTAAAGTTTTTAAGTTTTGGTAGGTTAAGCTAATTAGGGAAAGATATTTTACCTTCCCCTAATTTTAGTAACTTTCACTAAGCTTTTTCTTCTGAAGGTTGTGGTGTATAAGGAAATCCTGATTCATAAAGGGCTTCAGCCGCTTTATCTAAACCAAATTGTGCTAGAAGTTGAGTTAGCTCTAAACCTAGTTGCAATGTAATTTGAGAAAGTCTAAATAGTACGCCGCGCAATTCCCAAGTAGTTATTTGGGTTGGAAATTCGCGCGACCAAGGCATATGAGTAAGCCTAGACGGAATTTCTTGCAAAATGTGACCAAACAATGAGCGTGTTAAATGCCAGTCAATATTAAATGTTGGGTCAATGTCGTGTAACACGCCAATAAGCGTAAATAAGCTTTTGCGAAACATTAAAAGTTCAGCAGGGAAGCGAATACCTTCTAAAATTAGCTCATCTAGTAGCTTAGTTAATGGTTCAAGACGTACTAAAGGAAACTTAGGTAAAGATGTAAAAATACCTAAAACTTTACGCTCAATTATTGTTATTTGGCCTTTATTTAGCTTACCTTCTGTTAAATTGCAGGCAGCTTGAATAGCTCTTTTTTGGTCATTAAGGATAAAGCCAAGAATTAATTGGACGATCTCACGACGGCTAGAGCGTTTTAGAGTACAGCTTAATCCCCAATCTAATAATGCTAATTCATCGTCTTCATAACTATAAAAAACATTTCCTGCGTGTGGATCAGCATGAAATAATGATTCATTGTGCATATTAAAAAGCACAGAAACAATTAATTTATCTAAAACTAGCTCTGCCATACGGCGGCGGCGTTCAGGATAGCGATTTGCTGCTTGAGTGACTTTTAGACCATTTAAGAATTCCATCCCTGTTACTGAAGAAGTATTCATTGGTAACAAATGAGGGATACGAACATCTTGATCTTTAGAATAAAAATCCCTTGCTTGAATTAGTCGTTCTTGCTCAATAGGCAGTTTTACTTCTTTCTTAAGTAATTCTCTTACTTCATTAAGGATTTCACGAAAGCCTATTGTTGGTAAATTATATCGATGACGATTTTCATCTAAATAAGTGGCTAGGGATTCTAAAATTTTTAATTCTTCTGCCCAATAACGGCTAACAAAAGGTTTTAAGACCTTAAAAACTCCTCGACGGCGTGCGCCATCATTAGGGCTATGCCAGGTAAATGGCACAACTGCACAAACGCTTGCTTCTGCTAGAAAACGACTTCCAAGACGGATTTTATAAGTCTTGATCTGGTGTTTTAACTCTTGATTTACTTTGTCTAAAATTGATTCATAAGTAGCATCTTTGATCCCATTTTCTAGTTTTTGCAACAATTTACGAAACTTAGGATCAAGGTTTCGGTTACGTGCAATGATTTGACCTAACTTTTGCATTGTAGGCATTTTAGCAATTAAGCAAAGCAATCGTTCTGGTAAAGATGCTTCAAATGGTAGTAGCATTTGCTCTACTAACTTAGTACGTAATCTTTCTGGGTTTAAATGGCTAAGTATTACATTAGCTGCATCTACAATCATTGGACGATATTTTTCATAAATTGTAGGAACTAGCTTTTCTACAGGAATAAGCTCTAATAAAAGTCTTACAATTTCTTCTCTATTAAGTGTTAAATCTAAGACTTTTAATGAATTAAAAAAAAGCTCATGAAATTTTTCTGGCTCTTCCAAGCGTTTTTCATCCATTATTAAAGCTAACATTATGTCTTGTTCTTCAGTTGGTAGTAGTGCAAGCAGTTGCATAAAAACGCTAGCAGCGCGTTCGCTGTTTTCTGCGGCTTCAATTTGCTTCCTTGATCTAGCAGACTCTTTAATCACAATCAATCCTTTCAATTAATAAAAACACTGTTAAAGAAAACAACGAGTAAGGTTATAAATATTATATAAATAAAGTTGTTAGAGCCACTACAATTATAAATGGTTGGATGGCTTTTAATCAAGAGAGATAGTACCTGGTTAGTTTTCCTAATTCAAGAAATAATTTATTTTTTTGTATAATAAAAAACCTTTTATCTCTAATGCCTCAATACTTTCCTAAATTATTTCATAATTAAGAATTTGTTGATGTCACCATTGGCTAAATCTTAAGGAGTTTCAAGTAAATGAAAAAACGTATTTGTTCAGTATGTCTTTATGAAGTTGATGACAAACATTCTCGTTATGGTGGAGATTTAGGAGAGTATGTACAAACAATTTTACAAGCTAATATTCCTCGCTGGACAAGCAAAAATTTTGTTTGTAATCAATGTGTAGAGAGATTTATTTCAGGACAAGCTGAATTAGATAGCTATTTACCTAAAGAGTCAGCAGAGGAATTAAAAATTCTTCCAACACCATTAAGACTTGGTGCTAGTACTCGCTTTACTGGCGAAGGTGTAACAATAGCTTTTCTGGATTCTGGTTTTTTTTGGCACCCAGATCTAACTCGTCCAGAAATTAGAATTGTTGGTTATAAAAATATTGCTGCACAGCGATCTAGCATTAAAGAATTAATGTCACGAGATGCTTCTAGTTGGCATGGGATGATGACTTCTGTTGTTGCGGCGGGGAATGGGCATTTATCAGGTGGGATTTATCGCGCAATAGCTTCAAAAGCCCGGTTGGTTTTAGTAAAAGTTGGTACTTCTCAAAGAATAAAACATGATGATATTACTCGTGGGTTAGAATGGGTAATAAAAAACCGTCGCAAATATGATATTAAGGTTGTAAATATTTCTTGTGGTGGCGACTATGAAATTTCTTACCTTCACGATAGCCTTTGCCAAACAGCCGAAGAAGCTGTCAGACAAGGAATTGTGGTAATTGCTGCTGCTGGTAATGCAGGTCATCATCAAAATCATGGTGTAATCCCTCCAGCTAGCTCGCCTTCGGTTATTGCTGTTGGGGGATTAGATGATAAAAATACCTTAGATCCAAATACGGATGATATGTATCATTCTAGTTATGGGCCAACAATTGATGGACTACAAAAACCAGAAATTGTAGCTCCTGGTATTTGGGTAGCAGCACCAATTTTGCCCGGCACACCTACAGCATCACAAGCAATGCTGTTAGAAAAATTAGAAAAAACTCATGATAAAGATATCCGTAAAATAATTGCTGAACATAAGGGCATAGACCCTGAGCTAGATGCTGCAATTTCCTTAGATATTTATTTGATTCGTCATTTGGTACAAATCAAAATTAGTTCTAATAATGTAATTTCCCAGCATTATAAACACGTTGATGGAACTTCTTTTGCTGCCCCAATAGTTTCTTCCATAGTTGCGCAAATGTTAGAAGCTAATCCAGCATTGACACCTCAAGAAATTAAACAAATACTAATTAAAACAGCACAACGTTTGCCACACGTCGCTTTTGAGCGTCAAGGATGGGGAATTGTTAACCCTCGTAGCGCGTTAGCTAGAGCCTTAGAGCTAAAACTAGAACGCAAGAAAGCTGGTGCAGTGGCTGATTAATTGATTAGAGGTTTTTTATGAGCGATCATGACTTACTAGATTTATATCATAGAGTAATTAAAGCCCGTCAAGCAGATATTGAAGAACGTAAAGCATTGCTTTTTGATAAAGCTGAGGAAGTCTTAAATGCTCTGCTAGACAATGAAAATTTATCTGAACAAGAGCTAGAAATATTAATAGATAGAAAAGATTTGAGCGTAGAGATAATACATCGCTTAGGTGGTGACAATCGCATACTTTCTAGCTATGGGTTAAAAAAATCACTCCTACTTAATCCTAAAACTCCAGCCTCTATTTCCTTAAAATATATTGGACAACTATTTACTTTTGATGTTGTCTCAATAATGCTTGTTCCCTTTGTCCCTCCTGAAGTCAAAGTAGCAGGTGAAGAACAACTTTGTCGCAAATTAACTCAATTATCTTTAGGTGAAAAACTTACTTTAGCAAAAAGAACTAATGGCGAACGCTTACTAACTTTATTGCTAGATGATGGTAGCAAGGAAGTTGTTTCTTCTGTTTTAATGAATCCATTCCTAAAAGAAAGAATTATTTGTACAGCTATTCGTAAGGCTACAGTAAAACCGCATCTAATTGAATTATTAGCTACTAATGGTAAATGGTCTTGTCGTTATGATATTCGCTATGCTCTACTTAGGACTAGACATCTTACCCTAGGTTTAGCACTAAATTTTTTACAAGGAATGATAGCAAAAGACTTACGAGATTTATCTAATGATCCTCAAGTATCAATTCAAGTTCGTAACTACATAAAATCTAATTTAACAAAGCTTTCCAATGAAAAGAAGAAAAGTTTTTAAAGATCATAAAACAAAAGGCTGCTTAAAAAATGGCTATAAAACTAGTAGATATTGGAGTTAATTTAGTACATCGCTCTTTTGACGCAGATCGAGCAGATTTAATTAGTCGTGCTGTTAATTCGGGTGTTTCAGTAATGATAATTACTGGAACTAATATTGCTGCTAGCCATAAAGCACAAAAATTAGCTAGTCAATATCCTAGTGTACTTTATTCTACAGCAGGAATTCATCCTCATAATGCACGAGAATGTAATGAACAAACTTTAAGTAATTTGCGAAGTTTATTACAGAAAAAAGAAGTAGTAGCTGTTGGCGAATGTGGTTTAGATTACAATAGGGATTTTTCACCCCGCCCAGTGCAAGATAAATGGTTTGAAGCTCAAATTCAGCTAGCTTGTGAACTAAAAAAGCCGCTATTTTTGCATGAAAGAGATGCACATCAACGCTTTGTAGAAATTCTTAACTCCTATCAAAATCAACTAGATAAAGTTGTAGTTCATTGTTTTACTGGTAACGCCCATGAATTAAAAGCTTATTTAGACCTAGGTTTTTATATTGGCATTACTGGTTGGATTTGTGATGAGCGACGAGGAAAACACCTCCAAGATTTAGTTAAGAAAATCCCGTTAGATAAATTAATGTTAGAAACTGACGCACCTTTTTTAACTCCACGAGACTTAAACCCTAAGCCTAAAGATAACCGAAATGAACCTAGCTTTTTACTTCATATATCTAACTCTATTGCAAAACTACTAGGTAAATCACCAATAGAAATTGCTCAAATCACAACCAACAATGCAGAGCAATTTTTTAACTTAGGTAAATAATGGGCTAGTAGCATTGGGAAAAAGCCTAGTTGCTAGTAAAATCTCAGAATAAATTAAAAATAAAAGGAGATATTGCTAAATGGTAAGAACTCTATCCACAATGTTAGACCTAGGAACAAAAGCCCCTGAATTTAATTTAACGGATGTTGTTTCTGGTGAAAGCATTTCTTTACAAACATTTGCAGATAAAAAAGCATTGCTAGTGATGTTTATTTGCCGTCATTGTCCTTATGTAAAACACATACAGCACGAACTAGCCAAACTAGGAAAAGATTATCAAAATTCTGCCCTTGGCATTGTTGCTATTAGTTCCAATGATGCAGAAACTTATCCAGATGATTCTCCAGAAAGCTTAAGAGAAATGGCTGTAGAATTAGGCTTTACTTTTCCTTACTGCTATGATGGCGATCAAGCTGTTGCTAAAGCTTATGAAGCTGCTTGTACACCTGATTTTTACTTGTTTGATGGAAATCGAGAGCTTGTTTATAGAGGTCAGCTAGATGATAGCCGTCCAAAGACAGAAATTCCTATTACAGGAAAAGACTTAAGAGCAGCTATTGAAGCCGCGTTAAATGGTCAAGAAGTTAGTGAAAATCAAAGAGCTAGTCTTGGCTGCAACATTAAATGGAAAACAGGCAACGAGCCTAAATATTTTACTGCACAATAAATACTTAACCTACAACGAGCGCAGATGTTTTCATCCGCAGTTGCTATGTTTTGAAAACATACAAGCGAGACAACTGCGCTCGCAAAACTTCCTGCAAAGGTTGACCAAAAAACAAAAAAGAATAGAAAATAGTTATTTACCTAATTTGCATTAATTTTTTCTTAGGAGCATAACTATTATGTCTAACAGCCTACTGACTCGTGATGTGCAAAAACGCTCGGAAACAGTAAAGTTTTCTGGGCGTGTGCTTTTTTTAACCGAAGATCCAGAGCTAATCAAACGTCAACTAGCAGGGGAAGATTTAACTTGGGATAGTTCTATAAAGCTACGTGATAACATCAGCACGGACGAGATCACACCGGCTTATATTTGTTACTACTTTGATGATACTTTAGGAGAATTTCCTTATCTTGGCTTAAAAGCTGGAGAAGAATTTCCGCTTGTTCGTGGTAGCGTCAAAAAAGGGAATTTTGTTGCTTGTGTGTCTGGAAAGCGTCGTGGCAAAGGTTCAAGTCGTGAGCAATCACCATATGCAGAAATGTGTGCAGGTATCCAAGTTGTAATTGCCGAAAATATTGAGCGAATTTATAACCAAAATTGTCAAAACCTTGGGCTACTTACCTCTACAAACTTTGCTTTGGTTGAAAAATTACAACGTGGTGAAGAAATTCAATTAAGCGAGTTTACTGCTGGAACAGATGAAATTACTCGCCAAATTATTGAATATGGTGGGTTATTTAACTTTAATATTGCTCGTTTACAAGGCAAAGCATACGTTCCAGAAATTAATACAAAGCCTCGTCCAATGACTTTAGCAGAAAAGATTTTTGCTCGTCATTATGTTGTTGATTTAGCGACTGATAAAATAGGCGTTGAAGCAGTAAAACCAGGTGATTCTGGTTTTGTTCAAACAGACATTAGATTTTCGCACGAATACGTTACGCCGATGTCAGCTATATTTTTCCAAAAATATGTTGGCGAACAAGAAAAAGTTAAAGATCCTGAATCAATTTATTTCTTCCGTGACCATTTAACCTTCCTTGATGATGTAATGTCTCCAGAGCGTAAAGCTATGGGACTACTAGATGTTGCTAATCAACTAAAATTTAAACAGGAAAATTTTGCTCGTGAGCAAGGCATCACTCTACATGGCGAATTAACTGATCGTAAAGGCTCTGAAGCTATTTGTCATAGCAAAATTTTACAGTCTTATGCCTTGCCAGGTCAGCTAATTATCGGTTCAGATTCGCATACTCCTCATTCCGGCGCAATTGGCTGTGTTGCCTTTGGAGTTGGCACAACAGACATTTTTAATTCCTGGATTACAAAAGATGTTCGCGTCAAAGTTCCTGAATCAATGCGAGGTAATTGTTAAAGGCAAAAAGGCGATAACATCACAGCAAAAGACTTTATGTTAGCAATTTTACGTGATCCTTATGTTAAAAATGGTGAGGCAATAGGTAAAATCGTTGAGTATTGTGGCGAGGCTGTAGAGGCGTTAAACATTGATGAACGCGCAACTATGACCAATATGGCCGCCGAAGTTGGAGCATTTACTGGAATTATTGCACCAGATAAAAAGGCAGCAGAATTTCTAGTTGCTCAACGTGGTATGAGCCAGCAAGAAGCAGAAAAATATTGTGAAGGGCTTTATTCTGACCCAGATGCAGAATATGTTCACACAATTGAAATTGATGCAAGTTCGCTACGTCCAATGATCGCGCTACCAGGCGACCCAGGCAATGGAATATTTGTTGATGAACTTGGCGAAGAAGTAAAAATTGATATCGCTTATGGCGGTTCTTGCACAGGCGGAAAAGCCGAAGATATGGACATGTATGCAAAAGTTTTCCAAGACGCGCTAAATGCTGGTGAAAAAATTCATCCACAAGTCCATTGTTTTATACAATTTGGTTCTCAAGAAGTACGGGAATATTGCTTATCCAAAGGCTATGTAGATGTATTTGAGAAAATAGGCGCACATATTATTGAACCTAGCTGCGGTGCTTGTATAAATGCCGGGCCAGGCATTAGCACCTTAAAACCTCAAATAACTATTAGCGCAATTAATCGTAATTTTCCTGGTCGTAGCGGCCCAGGTCAAATGTATTTAGCTAGCCCATATACGGTTGCTGCTTCGGCTATTGCTGGAAAAATTGTTGAATATCATCAATAAACAGTTTTAGCAATAAAACAATTTATTTAATTTTTTAATTAACCCAACATAAGATTGTTGGGTTAATTTTTTTATAGACAAAAAAATAAATAAAAGTGCCAGATAAATGGGAACAAATTTAATAACTTAGGCGACTAAAAGAGCATTTGATGATACTTTAAATATATCCATTCCAATAAAATTAAGGTGGGTTTTATGGGTAAAGCTAAACAAGCTATAGGTATTTTTCTTTTGGTCGTTATAACTGTTGTAGGTAATTGGTATTACTATAAACAAAGACAAAAGCCACAACCAAGCCCTATTAAAAAAGAAGTTTCCTCTAAAAATAAAAAAGGATTGCAGTTTCGCCTAAGCGAAGGTGAAGCACAACTTCCAAAGCGTGTCCCAATAGTTGATGCTAAAGAGCTTGCAACTGCTGATGTAGAAAGCATATTAAGCCGACTAGAACCTATAAAAACTGACCAACCGACCAAACAGAATTTGCCTTACGTGAAAGTTCGCTTCCTCCACCTAAAACCGGACAAGTAATTAACACAAAATTTCCACCTGATAAAAATATTAAGTCTAATGAAGTGACCTCATCTGGATCTTTAGAAGTCCTTAGATATTCCCCTAAAGGTGAAGTACCAATAGCAGCTAACCTTAGCATTACATTTTCCCAGCCAATGGTTATCTTAAATTCCCAATCAGAAGCCGCGCAAAATGTTCCTGTTAAGCTTAGTCCTCAAGTTGCTGGACAATGGCGTTGGTTAGGGACAAAAACCCTAGTTTTTGAACCTAAAGTTCGTTTTCCAATGTCAACTTTATATTCTATTGAAGTGCCAGCAGGAACAAAATCCGCTACAGGTCAAAGCTTGCAAACGGCTGTAAATTGGCAGTTCAAGACACCTACTTTAACCTTAAAACGCCAGTTTCCTGAAGGTGGCGGAATAGATACAAATCCTGTAATTTTTTTAGAGTTTGACCAAGAAATAAATAAAACAGCAATTTTACAAAGTATTAGGGTTAAGTCTGATAAAGGAGTAGTTTATAAAACTAGGTTAGCTACACAAGAAGAAATAGCTTCTAGTCCAACTTTTAGCTTAACTAAATCAGCTAAAGAAAAATATTGGGTAGCACTAAAAATAGACAATGGGCTAGCTGATAAATTAATTGCTCCACTTCCAAAAAATACAACTATAAATGTTAGTATTGAAGCTGGTGCATCATCAGTCGAAGGGCCTTTGAAAACTGTTGCCAAACAAGATTTTAGTTTTACAACTTATAGACCTTTGCGAGTAGAAGACAATACTTGTAATGAGCAAAAATATCCTTGTCCTCCAACACGCTATGTAAATGTTCGTTTTAACAATTTCCTTGATCCAAAATCCTTAGATCTTACTAAGGCTGAATTTTCACCCAAAGTAGAAGGTTTAACAATACAACTTTATGCTTATAACATGAACATCAAAGGAAAATTTAAAGGCAATAGAGTCTATAAGTTAAAGTTAGAGCCAGGTTTTGTTAAAGATAATTTTGGACAAGCTTTAGAAACTCCAACCACACTTAATTTTTATATGGGTGCTAGCCCTAAAGAACTAACTTCTTTAGGAGGGGAATTTCTAGTTTTAGACCCGTTTGGCCCTACAAAACTACCTGTATTTACTACAAACCATAAAGAGTTAAAAGTAAGTCTATATGCTGCTCAACCAACAGATTGGGCAAGTTTTGTACAAATTAGACGTAAAATTAGTGAAGATTACAATTATAAAAAAGAAACTTATAAAGAGCCTGTTGGACGCTTAATTTCTTCTGAAGTTGTTAAATTAAAATCAGTTGATGGTGAACAAATTGAAACAGCTATTGACCTTAGCGCGGCAATTCAAGCGGGAGCAGGACAGGTTTTTGTTTTAATTGAGCCTACAGAACAGCCAAAAGAGATCTATTTACGCCAATATATTAGAAAATGGGTGCAATTTACTAACATTGGGCTTGATGCAACTTTTGATAATGAAGAACTTTTGGTTTGGGCAAATTCTCTAAAAACCGGTAAACCGCTAGCAGGTGTAGAAATTAATTTAAGAACTATTTCTGCTACTACAGGAGCAGACGGAATTGCTCGAATTAAGCTAGAAAACGCTTCTCCTTCTTTAAAAGATGTTAGTTGTTTAATAGCAAAATTAGGCAAAGATACTGCAATTTTACCTCCTTCTAGTTATGATCCTCAAGCTTGGACACGCTCAGAACAAACAAACTATTTATCTTGGTATGTTGTTGATGATAGAAAGACTTATCGACCAGGTGAAAAAGTAACAATAAAGGGATGGGTAAGACTTTTTGAAAATAAAAAAGGTGGAGATATAAAACTAGCTGGTGAGATAAAAACTGTAAATTACAGCTTAAACGATTCTCAAGGTAACAAAATTACTAACGGCATAGCCGAAGTTAACCCTCTAGGCGGTTTTAATTTAACGCTTGATTTACCTGCAACTATGAATTTAGGCAATGCTAATTTAAGCTTTGACGCTTTACCAAAAACAAATTATGAAGGCTTGCAACACTCACATAATTTTCAAGTGCAGGAATTTAGACGACCTGAGTTTGAAGTTTCAACTGCTGCTAGTGAAAATACTAATATCATAGGTGGACATGCAAATGTAACTGTAACTGCTAGTTACTATGCTGGAGGTACATTAAATAATGCTGAAGTAAATTGGGAAGCTACTGCAACACCAACAAATTACACTCCGCCTAATCGCGGTGATTACACTTTTGGTAAATGGACTCCTTGGTGGATTTCTGATGGTCATCATGGCTTTGGTCGTTATTATGGCGGTGCAGAAGAGTCAAATAGCGTTACAGAAGGCTTTCAAGGCAAAACTAGCCCTAATGGAACACACAATTTAAGAATAGATTTTGACTCAGTTAATCCTGCTCAACCAACAAGCCTAAATGTTCAAGCTAGTGTGATGGATGTTAACCGTCAAGCCTGGTCATCGTCTTCAACTTTGCTGGTACATCCTGCTAATCTTTATGTAGGCTTGCGAAGTGAAAAAACTTTTGTTGGTAAAGATGAGCCATTTATCATTAAATCAATTGTTACTGATATAGACGGCAAAATTATCCCTAATGTAAACATAGACTTAAGGCTAGCAAGAATTGAATATGACTATGATGATTTTGGTCGCTACAAGTCTAAAGAAGTAGACTCACAAGTTGAGTCAATAAAATCTGCTAGCGACGCTGTAGAAGTTAAGTTTTTACCAAAAGAAGGTGGTAGCTACAAACTTACAGCTAAAATTACCGATGAAAAAGGCCGACCAAATGAAACAGAAATGACGCTTTGGGTTTCAGGTGGGAAAACCTTGCCAGAAAGAGACTTAAAACAAGAACAAATCCAGCTAATTCCAGATAAAAAAGATTATAAAGTAGGCGAAACAGCACAAATCCTTGTCCAAGCTCCTTTTTATCCCGCAGAAGGACTTTTAACTTTGCGTCAACTAGGAATTGTAAAAAGTGAAAGATTTACAATAGATTCACCAAGTTACATTATCAAAGTACCTATTGAAGAAGGCTATTTACCAAATGTCCACTTGCAAGTTGATTTAGTAGGCGAAGCCGAGCGAGCAAAGCCAACAGATGGCAATCCTGATGCAATGCTACCTAAACGACCAGCTTTTGCAGTTGGACAATTAAACTTGTCCATCCCTCCAATTAGTAGAACTTTAACCGTAAACGCTAAACCACAAAAAAGCGCGATTGAGCCAGGTGGCGAAACCATTATTGACTTAAACTTGCTAGATTCAGCTAATAAACCTGTTCAAAATGGCGAAGTAGCTTTATTTCTTGTGGATGAGGCGATTCTAGCATTATCAAATTATACAATGCCAAATCCCATAGATTTGTTTTATGGTCAACGTGGCTCGTCAACCTCTGACCAACATTTAAGAAGCTCAATTGTGCTAGCTAATGCTGATGATATTGCACTTGAACTAGCACAAAATAAAGTTCCCGCTGGAGGTGGTGGTGGAGAAGGAGAATTAGAAGGATCAATCAAGAGATGGAGATTTCAACAAATAAAGTAGGAAGTCAATGACTGGTGTTGCTGGGGATGCTGATAGGTGCAGTGACGCCTCCGCCACCTCCACCACCTCCAGCCGCAGAAGCTCCAGCGCGATCACGTGTTGCTAATGGGATAGAAGCTAAAAAAGAACTTCGTTCTGAAAGCTTTATGCCTAAAAAAAGCACCACAGCCAAATGATGGAAAACCTATTAGAGTTAGAGAAGATTTTAACGCGCTAGCAGTGTTTGAAGCCGCGCTATCTACTGATAACAATGGACATGCACAAGTTAAAGTTAAACTTCCTGATAGCTTGACGCGCTATCGTATTATAGCCATTGCTGTAGCAGGGGAAAATAAATTTGGTATGGGCGAATCTTCGCTTACTGCACGAATGCCGCTAATGGTTAGACCTTCGGCACCACGTTTTCTTAATTTTGGCGATAAATTTGAGTTTCCAATTGTGCTACAAAATCAAACCGACACACCGTTAAGCGTTGATGTAGCAATGAGGGCTACAAATGCCACCATTACAGGTAGCGCAGGCCGTCGCTTGACCGTTCCAGCTAATGAACGTGTAGAAGTTCGTCTGCCTGTTTCGGCTGAAATGGCTGGCAAAGCTCGTTTTCAAATTGGCGCGGTGTCAGGTAAATGGACAGATGCAGCACAGGTTTCTTTACCTGTTTGGACTCCTGCAACTACAGAAGCTTTTGCAACTTATGGAACTTTTGAAGAGGACGCAATAATTCAGCCTGTTAAAGCACCTGCTGATATTTATAAGCAATTTGGAGGTTTAGAGGTTTCTACTTCATCAACTCAGCTACAAGAATTAACCGATGCGGTGCTTTACATAGTTTCTTATCCTTATGAATGTTCTGAGCAAGTTTCATCCAGAGTTTTAACTATTGCCGCGCTAAAAGATGTTTTAGGAGCATTTAAGGCTGAAGGTTTGCCAAAAGCAGAAGAGATAGAAGCTAGAATTGCTGCTGATATGACAAAGCTTAAATCCTTGCAAAATAATGATGGAGGCTTTGATTATTGGCGAAAAGGTGAAAAGTCTGATCCTTATGTCACAGTTCACGTAGCACATGCAATGATAAGAGCAAAAGAAAAAGGCTATGCTGTACCTGAATATAATCTGTCAATGGCTCAAAACTACTTAAGAAATATAGAAAGCTATTTAATACCTGATTATTATTCACAGCAAGCTAGAGATGCAATAACTGCTTATTCCTTGTATGTAAGAAAGTTAATGGGCGACAAGGATATAAATAAAGCTAAAGAAATAATTTATAACCGTAAGCTAGAAAACTTGTCGCTAGAAACCATTGGTTGGCTATGGTCAGTTTTAGCGACTGAGCCAAGCGCAAAACAAGAGTTAGAAGAAATTAGACAATTTGTTAACAATAGGGCTACTGAAACTGCTGCAACAGCACATTTTGTAACAAATTATAAAGATTATGCTTACTTGCTCTTAGCGTCAGACTATCGAACAGATGCAATATTGCTAGATGCTTTACTTAGAGATCAACCAAATAATGATTTAATACCTAAGCTAGTTAGAGGCTTGCTAGATCATCGTAAAGCAGGCCGTTGGGAAAGCACACAAGAAAATGTGTTTGTATTGCTTGCTTTAGACCGTTATTTTGCAACTTATGAAAAAGTCACACCTAATTTTGTTGCTCGTATTTGGCTAGGGGATAAGTTTGCAGGCGAACATGAATTTAAGGGTAGAACTACGGAAAAACATCAAGTTAATATTCCAATGAAATACTTAGGCGATACAGAACAAAACTTGATTTTAAGCAAAGAAGGCGTAGGACGTATTTATTACCGTGCTGGTATGCGCTACGCTCCAAAAAGCTTGGATTTAGCGGCAGCAGAATATGGTTTTACTGTAGAAAGAAAATATGAAGCAGTTGATAACCCTACGGATGTAACCTTAGATAAAGACGGCACATGGCGAATTAAAGCAGGTGCAAGAGTAAGAGTTAAATTAAGTATGGTTGCACAAAGCAGACGCTATCATGTCGCGCTAGTCGATCCTCTACCCGCAGGGCTAGAAGCCTTAAATCCAGCACTTGCAACAACTGGCAGTATTCCAAAAAATGAATTGGCTAGAGAAGGTGAAGAAGCAGAATTAAGACGATCTGGAAGGTTCTGGTGGTATGGGACTTGGTATCAACATCGAAAATTTTAGAGATGAGAGAATAGAAGCTTTTACACAGCTACTTTGGGACGGTGTTTATACTTATAGCTATGTTGCACGTGCTACAACAATTGGTTCTTTTGTAGTGCCACCAACAAAAGCAGAAGAAATGTATCATCCAGAAACTTTTGGTAGAAGTAAGACAGATAAAGTAGTAATTTATCAATAAGTTAATAACTAAACTAAAAATGATTGTAGAGAGTTTGCTAAAAGTTCTTCTAACGCATTAATTACACTCTCTACAGTAATTTTCTTGATACATTCTGGTTCAGGAAATTCTGAGCAGCTATAGCCAGAACAGGGAATACAAGGAAGATCTGCCTTAAGTAATTTATAGTCTGTTAGCCAAGGATGCCAAACCTTTGAGTTTGATGAGCCAAAAATTACTACAATAGGTTTTTGAAATGCAGCAGCAATATGAGCCGGGCCGCTATCATTTCCTAAAAATAGGCTGGATTGCTCTATTAAAGCCATTAATTCAGATAAGTTTAAGTCTACAAAGCTAGTTAATGGTACTTTGGTAAAAGATTTTATTTTTTCTGCTACCTGCGCTTCATTTTTAGCTACAGCCAAAATAGCAGGTATTTTGTAACGATTGAAAATATGCTCAATAACTGCGGCAAAGTTTTTAGCTTCCCATTGCTTAGACTGAAATGCTGCCGCAGGATGAATTAATAAAAAAGGTTTTTTAATTCCAACTAATTTTGTTTCTATAGTTTGTTTAGCTAGCGGATCTGTTGCTAGGCTTAAGGCTGAAGGAATATTTACCTCTACACCTGCCCATTTAAGTAAGCCTAATTGTTGCTCTACGCAATGAATTTGATCTTTTTGCCAAATGATTTCCGGGTTGGGTGCTGCAAGTGATAGCAAAGATGAATATCTGCTGGCTTTATAGCCCAAAGTTTTTTTTGCTCCAGATAATTTTGCTAAAAATAACCCCGTAGTTCCTCCATGTAAATTTACAGCTAAATCATAAGATTGGGCGCGAAGGCTTTTAATTATTTGCCAACGAGCGCGAATTTTTGCTAATTCACCTGAAACTTTGGGTAAAACAAATAGCTTAGATACTTGAGGGTGATTACTTAAAACAGGTGCGGACAAAGATTCTAATAAAACATCTATTTCTAAAGAGGGATTCCAATTTTTTAATGCTGTTAGGCAAGGAGTCATCAACACCGTATCACCAATAGATCTTAGTCTAATTAATAAAACACGGTGCAAAGGTTTATCTAATATACTCATTAAATATACTTACTTCAGGCTTGTTTCAGGAAGTTCTTCAATAACTGCTTCATCAGCAAGCATTTTAGGAATATCGTCAATTATTGGATAAGTACGATGGCATTTTTGACAATTAAAACCGCTGTCATCTGTCTTAAGTCGCACTTTAACTTTACAAACAGGACAAACTAACATATCTAACAGATCTTTACTAATTGCCATTAAATAAACTCTCCTGACTTCCGATTTTGGCACTATCTTATATTATTGTTTTACATGACTGCAAGCTAACTAATAGAAAGCTTAAAGACTTGTTAAAAAAGTCTAGCGGGTTAAATAATAAAATTTCAATTGCTTATAGGTTGATGAAAACTAACCGCTTAATCTTAGACCAATGGGACAAAAAATTTTTATAAAAATTAAAAATTTTTCTTGCGTTAGAAAAAAAGTGAATGTATATTCAGTGGTATAACCAATTTACAAAAATTAAAAATCTAATAATTAATAAATAATTCGGGAGTAATATGAAGATAGATAGACAAAATAATTTAACTAACGTAGTTGACAATAATAATATTAATCAAGTTAATAATGCTCAAGTAAATGAAGAAGTTCAAAGTTTACCAACAAATCAAGTAAATCAAGTAAGCTCACAAAATCGCACTTTACGCGCTCCACAAATGGGAAATCGAGCAGTTAATACATTAGATAGTTTTCAAGCTCGTGATCAAATCGCTAATGCTATGCAAGCAAGCCAAAAACGGGAAAATATTTTTGCAACAGATAACGTTGCTGCTCCTACAGTGCCACAATTAACAAATAGCCGTTTTGCTAGCGAACCAAGCTTGCAAACTATTTTACAAGGTGGAGTTGTAGCAAAGAAAAGCGAAGGCGTTAAACAAGTCCAACAAACTTTAGTTGATTTAGGCTTTGTTGTTAAAGGTGGTGCGGATGGCGTTTATGGCTTAGGTACACGTTCAGCAATTCAACAATTTCAACGTGAACAAAATTTAGCTGTTACAGGTCAAATAGATTTAGCAACATTACTAGCTTTAGATAAAGCTGCTCCAGCTGCTGGACAAACTGCTACACTGCAAAATACTCGTTTTGCAGGTGATACAAGACTTCAAGAAATTTTAATGGGTGGCAAAACACTTAATCGTGCTGATAATGGCGATATAGTTAAAAAAGTCCAACAAGCTCTAAAAGATATGGGCTATAACGCTCCTGTTTATGGGGTAGATGGTGCATTAGGTGGCGAAACTGCTCGCTTATTAAAATCTTTCCAACGCGCTCAAAACCTTCCTGTTACTGGAGTTTTAGACCGTGCAACACTACGTGAAATGGATCGCTTAAGCCCTGCACCAGGCCAACAATTAGAAAAATTCCCAGAATATGAACGCCTATTTTCAGATGGTTTTCTAACAACAACTTTTGCTGTTGGTTTTGATGAAGCAGATTGGCATAACACTGAGCTTGGTAAACTCCGCACAGAGCTTTCCAAAGATGGTTATCGCTCATTAGATGTAAACAAATCTGCTGATGCTGAACTGTTAAAACGTGCTGGTTATGACACAGCAAATTTACCTGAAGGTGTAGCATTCTATAACAAGCAATTTACCTATAAAGGAAAAACTATTGAAAGTCTTGTCCAACTTGTTAATCCAAACACACCAGAAGCAGTTAAAAAGTTTGAACAAGGTTTAGTTAATAGTGATATGACAATTTATATGGGACATGCTCGTTATGGTACAGGCCCAGACTTTGACACTAAAGAATCTGCCGCAGGAAATTACGTAATTGGTTCAAACTCTTCTGCTCATACTTCAGGCAAAGCAAAAGCTGGTTATGATGCACATATGAATGATATTTTGAAAGCTTCAGGCAATCAGTTAGAACAAACACAATTTGATAAAGATCGTTACCAAATTTGGGCTTTTTACGCTTGTAAATCTAATAATTATGCTGATGAAATGAGAGTTTTACCTAAAAATAAAGATGAAAAGAATTTAGATGTAATTGGTAGCACAGAATTAATTTACTGGCATAATATGGCAAAAAGCGGAATGGCTACCTTACAATCAATAACAAGTGGTAAATCAATCAACAATTTAGAAGCCAAATTATATGACATTCACCAAATCGAAAATGGTTTTTATACCGACGGTTTTGGTGATAATGCGTAAGTTTAGAAGAAGTAGCTTTTTGATTGGCAGCAGGGAAAATATAATCCTTGCTGCCATTTGTTTTTCTTGGTGATAGCTGCTTGAGACAAAAGGTTTTAGTAAGTAGAATAGCGAGAAACTAAAAAATAGAAAAATTTGAAAGGAGTGATATTAATGCGTAGTAGATTTGAAGGCTGTTTACTAGGATTAGCTCTTGGGGATGCAATGGCAGCAATTGGTATTGGAGAAACACGAGAAGCTATTGCACAGAAATACGGCCAAATTGATGGCCCACGAGGAGGAGGAAAATTAAACCTGGATCCTGGCGAATATACCGACGAAGGGCAAATGATGGTTTCTGTTCTAGAATCAATTTGTACTCAAAGAGCCTTCAAACCCGATAATATCGCCTATCGTTTTGTAGGTTGGTTAAAAAGTCATCCAAAAGATATGGGTCGTTTTACTCGTCATGTTTTAGAAAGAATGCTTGAGGGCGAACGTTGGCAGGAAGCTAGCGAAGGCGCGGCCTATGACACTACTTTACAAGTTGCTGGTAGTGCAAGCCTTATTTATGGTATCCCTCTAGGAATGTTACGCTGGCAAAAACCAGATCAATTAATTGCAGATTCTATAACTTGTTCTCGCATAACTCATTGGGATGAACGCTGCACACATGGTTCAGTCATAGTTAATTACACTGTTAGTTTATTACTTAAGGGTGAGACAAACCCATTATCCAAAGTAAAAGATTTTGCTCGTGATAAAGATGAGCGACTTTTAGAAGCAATAAGCAAAGTAGATCAATTAAAATTTGAGGATTTAGACACTTCTGGTTATGCTCCTACAACACTTCAAGCTGCACTTTGGTTTTTAGTTAACAGTAAATCTTTAGAAAGTGGCTTAATGCAAGTTGCTACTTTAGGTGGAGAGTCTCCCGATGCTGTTGGAGCATTAACAGGGGCGTTTTTAGGAGCAAAATTTGGTCGTTCAGCAATTTCTGAACGTTGGATCTTCCAACTTATAGGAAATGATCGAATTGATGTTTTATCTTCTCGCCTTTATGAATTAAGCTTGCAGTAATTAAACCTTGTAATTACCCAGCCTTTCGGGGCTGGGAATAAAATATGCTACCTAGTCATGAAATTTATCACCGAATAATTTGGGATAAGCGATTAGATCCAACGGTTTTTATTATTGGTTATCAAGATCGCTTATCTAGTTCAGGCATTCGGGAAAAAAAGCTTGTAGATTGGGATGCTAACGGTGATATTCCTTGGCATCGAGTCCGCTATATTCGCTGCTTAAATACTATGGTTTGGAGCCGCGACGAGCATATAGACCTTTTTTCTAGTGGAGAACTTCCAAAAGATGCCTGGCAGGAAATAATAAACACTAATCAAACAATAGAAAAAACTTTAGCTACTTTCTCACCTCAACCAACTTATTATTACCAATTAAATTCTTGGCAAAGCTTTGAACAAATACAACCAAATGTTTTAGCAAAAGAACTAAAAATAGTTACTTTTAATGTCTTAGCAGATTTATATGAGGCTGATAAAATTTATACTGCTGAACGTATCCCACTTATTATTAAATATTTAGCTGAATTAAAAGCAGATATTATTGTACTTCAAGAAGTTACACAAACGCTTTTTCAAGCATTGCTTAAAGAACCTTGGTTAGAAAAATATTATTGTTCTGAACCTCCAACAGCCCTAAGCTTGCAATCACAAGGCTTAGTTATATTTGCGAGTATTCCTTTTACTTTAACTGACCATTGGTTTTCTAACTATAAAAGAGTCTTATTAGCTAGTTGGCAAGTTAACAACAACCCCTTGCATTTGGCCGCAGTACATTTAACTAGTAGCCATACTAATAACTCTGAACAAATTCGCGCTAAACAGTTGGACACATTATTAAATTATTTAGACTCAATGGCGGGTGATGTGGTAATTGCAGGCGACTTTAATTTAGTAGCAGATGAACATGAACAAGATTTTCTTTTTTATAGCTTTAAGGATCTTTGGCAAGAATTACACCCTAAAGAATTAGGTTATACATTTAATCCAGAACTTAACCCACTAGCTAAAATAATGAGTTCATCAGGTAGATTAGCAAGATTTGATAGAGTATTATTACGTAGCAAACAGAATAATTGGAAAGCAGAAAACATTAATTTATTTGCTTATGAACCAACAATTAGCGCAAAAGGGGAAAGACTTTTTGCTTCAGATCATTTTGGAGTGTTAGCAAAGTTAAAAAATAATGCTATTGAGTTATTAAGAAGCGTTGCTCCAATTTATCAAAGTGCAATTGTAATTATTCCACCAAAAGAGCTTTGGGAAAAAATACAACCTATTCGCAAGCTTTATGATAAAAAAGTTGACCGTTGGATGCCTCATATTACTTTAATTTATGGATTTTTGCCTGTAGAGCATTTTGCTTTAGCCGCACAAGTTATTTCTCAAACTCTTAAAGAATTATCTCCATTTAAAGTAACTTTAACTAAGTATGGCACTTTTAGCCATCGCAATAACTCTACAGCTTGGCTTGAACCTGTTAGCGAGCCTGCAAATGCTTTACATAAATTACAATCACTTCTAGCTAAACTTTTTCCTCAATGCGATGAGCAAAGCAAAAAGTCTAATGGTTTTACACCTCATTTAAGCGTAGGCCAATTTGATAATCCTGCTACAGCAATGAAAAAACTCCCTACCTGGCAAGAAGTAGACTTTTTAGTTGATAGAGTTGCTTTAATTCATCGCCAAGGTAATCAGCCTTTTGAAGTTATTTGTGAAGCTACACTTGGACAAAATAATATTCAAACTGAATCTAAAAACACTAGTCTGATAACATTAATTGAGAAACTAAATCCTAGTTTAACTTTAGAACACAAACAGCGGCAAGAATCTGTATTATCAATAATTAAACAGGCTTGTGAAGAATGTTTAGGCGATGCAGTTTTGCTTTATTTAATTGGCTCTGCTCATTTAGGAGTACAAACACAAGCTAGTGATGTGGACATAATTTGTATTATTCCAACTAGCATAACTGGTCAAGATTTTCTTCTACAAGTTAAAGAAAAACTTGCAGGTATTTATCAAAAAGCTAGGATAGTTGGTAATGCTCAAGTACCTATTATTAAGATGGAAATCGATGGTATTCAAATAGATTTACTTTATGCACATAGCACAAAATTTCCGTTTTTAGCTCCACTGACTAGCGCGTCACAAAAATATTTTGACCCAACTAGCTGGCAGACTATAGTAGGGGTTTTGGAGATAGAAATTTTACTAGAAATAGTTAGCCAACATATTGATTTAGAACTATTTCGTCAATTATTAAAAGCAGTTAAGACTTGGGTAAAGCAAAGAGCTATTTTAGGTAATGCTTGGGGATTTCCTCCAAGCTTTTCTTGGACAGTGTTGGCAGCCTGGAGTTGTACTAAGTTAGATAATAAAGAAAACCTAAGCTTAGAAAAGTTATTAGAAAACTTTTTTGAACTACTTTCTAAACATAATTGGCAACAAGCAATTGCTTTAACTGAATCAGGGCGAAATTATCAGGTAACATTGCCTAAAGATTGGTTGCCAATAATTACTTCAATAAAACCTAATCAAAATACAGCTAGAAATATTTCTCGTTCTACTGCAAAGGTTGTAAAACAAGAAATTCTGCAAGCAAGACAAATATTTGAAAAATTAAACTTGGCAATTTAACTTGGGAAAACTTACTTGCTAAAGTTGATATACAAAAAGATTTTGAAAAAATTCTTTTACTAACTATGAAAGCTAAAAACAGCAATGATTTAGAGCTTTGTGCTGGTTGGTTGGAAGGTAATATTTTTGGTTTGATACTTAATTTAGAACAAGAACTTAATATAGACCTAAGACCTTATACCCAAATAAAAAAACAGCAAACCACTTGTCAAATAGTGATTGCTGTTAATTTACTAGAAGAAAAGGATTTAGCCATACTAGAAAAAATTACCAACAATTTTATTAATAACTTTACTCAAGAAAAGCTCACTTCACAACCAGCAGAACTAAAAATTGACTATTGCACAAAAGAAAAGTTAGTTAATTGGTAAAAGTATTATATAGTTTGAAGTGATACAAAATCTTTTTTATTATCAGGTAAACGAAAAACCTTAACCGCTTCTTCTAATTGATTTAGCTGTGAAAGAACAGAATCACCTGCTGAAGATAAATGTTGAGATAATTTGTTATTTCTCTCAATTGTGTCACGTAATTGCACTACAGATTTAACTATTTCCCCTGTTGAAACAGCTTGTTCTTGGCTAGCGGCTTGAATTTCATAGGTGACTAGAGTTAAGTTTTGGATAGCATTAGAAACTTCTTCAGCACCTACTAATTGTTCCTTAGTAATATTATCTATATTTACTGAAGTTTTAGATACAGTATTTACAACAGTTTCAATTTGAGAGAGGGAATTGACTACTTTTGAAGATTGATCTAGTCCTTCCTCTACTAATTGGACAGTTTTACCCATTTGTTTTTCAACTTGTTGGACGCTTTTTTGGACGCTATTGATTAGTTGTGCTATTTCTTCAGCAGATTGAGCCGTTCTTTCTGACAGTTTACGAACTTCTTGAGCAACAACACCAAAACCTAAACCATGTGAACCAGCACGCGCTGCTTCTATAGAAGCATTTAAGGCTAAAAGGTTTGTTTGATCTGAAATATTATTAATAACTTCTGTAATTTTACCTATTGTTGTTACATTAGCACTAAGTTCTTGAATAGTTTTAGAAGTTGTATTTATGGAACTATTAATTTCATTCATCCCTTTTGAAGCTTGATGTACAAAATTACGACCTTCATTTACTGCATTATGAGCTTTATTAACAGAATTTGTAAGATCTTGAGTATCATTAGCAATATTTTTTAGTCTTTCAACCATACCTTTAATTGCTCTATCAGTTTGAGTAACGCTAGAGGATTGAGTTTCTACATTTTCAGCAATTGCTTGAATATTTGTTGAAAGTTCTTCAAGGACTGAAGCCATATTTTCTGCTGACTTAGCTACATTTTCACTATCTTTTTCAAGCTGCTGACCTGAACCTATAAGATCCGTTGAAAGATTAATAGTTTTTACTTCTTCTGCACTGCTACGAACGCTAGAAACAATAGAATATAGCGAATTTACCATATTATTTAATGCTAATCCAAAAGTATCTCTATTACTACGAGGTTCGATTTTAACATTTAGGTTTCCTTTTGCTATTTGTTCTATGGAAGAGGAGAATTTACGTAGTTGCTCAACTAATCGATGGACAGAATTAAGTAATAAAGCTATTTCTGTATATCCTTCTTTGCTTTTTAGATCAATATTTAAATCTCCGGCTGTAAGAGAATCAGTTATATTAGCTATTTGCTTAAGAGGTTGTACAAAAGTATAAACTGCAAGCATAGCCATAATTATTGTAGATAGTATGGCAAAAAGTAAAAGTAAGTAAATTAAGCTTGAGGTTTTACTAGCACTTAATTTTACCTGTTCAATACTAGTTTCAGAATTTTTTATTGCTTGAGTTGATAAACTAGTAAGCAATGTTGTTTGTGAGACACTTATATCATTTAATTGTCCTCCTAAAATATCAAGAGCTTCTTCTGCTTTATTTTCATCTAAAGCTTTGCTAGCTAATAAGGCGGTTGTTTGAAATTTATCAGAATTTTCTTTAATGGTTTGGATATTGCTATCCAAACCTCTTAATTTTCTAAAGTAAGTAGCTTTTCTTTAATCTCATTACCTGAAAGAGCATATTCTTCATTATCAACTTTTGTTCCAAATGTTATAGATTTAACAATGGCATATTGTTGTCTAGTTGTTGCTAGTTGAAGTTGTAGGATAGTAACTGCTTGTTTATATTCTTTACTTATGGCTTGTTCATAACCTGTTTGTACATAATCTATTCCATAAGAAGTAATAATACCAATTGTTATTAACAAAACTACTAAAATTGTGCTGGAGAAGATGGTTTTGTATTTTAGTGATAAGTTAGCCCACATTTTCATAATTTCCATAGTTTTCACAGAACCTTTAAAATCATTCTTTTTCTTCTAGTTGAAACTTAAAAACAATATGACCTGTAGTTCCTGCCATAGATTTAGCAAATGTCCATTGTTTAGCTGCATCTAAAGAAGAAGGCTTAAATAGGGAATTTCCTTCTACAAATTCTGCATTTGAAACAGTTCCTTCTGAGCCAATTTCCAAGCGTATTGTTACTTTACCTTCAACCCTTTTACGTTTAGCTAATGGTGGATAAAGAGGAGGTATTTTTTTCACAGCTTTAGCTTCTAAATTAGGCCCAAGCTCAAATGCTTTTACTACAACAATGTTGATTGCTAGTAGTGCAGTTAATAAAACTGCTACAAAAGCTTTTCTCATTTTATTTTCTCCAAATTCTTTCTATTCTCAAAATTATAGGTTAATCAGTTAAGTTATTTAACATTATTCTAAATAACTAAAATCGCCAAGTATAACGAACAACTAAGTTTATACCAGGAGCATCTAGCCCAGACCCGTGTATTCTATAATTTTTATCCAAGATATTTTCTAGAATTATTGTTACATTGCTATTTTCATTAAGATCAAAACCGCCTCTTAAATTAAGGGTTGCATAGCCCGGAGTAGAGGTAAAAAAGGATGATCTAATTACACCACGACCTAAAACTCTATCTTGAATTTGTGGCAATGTTTCACCTGTTGCTAACAAAACATCATCGGGTGTTCCTGCCCGACCATCTGGGCCATTTCCTATAAGCCCTAAAATTCGCGCTCTATTAGAAAAGAAGAAAGCAATATCACCAGGCCCACGAGTAGCACCTATACGAATATCTGTTAAATCTTGTGTAGAAAGGCGATCTTGAAATGAAGCCATATTAGAATAAGCTTCTACCCAGAAATGTTTTTTCAAGGATTGGTAACGTAAACTAATAAAACCAGTTGCTGGAGGCAGACCGCCTTCAATTTCAGGAATATCTGCTGATTTTTTAACTACCATGTCAGATGGGGTAATTTGACGTAATGGGACAGGGTTTTTGTCTGTACCTCTTATATAAGAGAAATTACCAGATAGACTTAAAGATCTAGAAAAATTAATTTGGCTAGTTAATTCAACACCAGAAAGACGAATATCTGCACTATTAGCTTTAACTATAACTGGTCGTAGGCTGGCTGGAGTGATAACGGATCCTGTAATAGGATCTTGTGCAATAATTGGTAAGCCTCCAATAGTTTTTCCAACTGCTCCTTGAGGCAAAATTAAAGTTCTTTGGTTAATAAAATCCTTAACAACTCCTGTAAATACTGTAGCACTAAATCTAAGATACTTATCTTGGTATTTTGCTCCTAACTCATAATTTAATAAGTTTTCTGGTGTAAGAGGAACTACTTTCTTACCTGTAGAAACAGCCGTTGCATCAGTTGTATTGCCAACAAAACCGCCTAGTGCTTGTGCTTCAGTTATAAGGACTTCAAAACCAGATGGTAAACCCCCAACTGAACCTAAATCTATAATATTAGGTGAGCGAAAACCACTAGTAACATTACCTATTAAATCTAGTTTTTGGTTAATGAAAACTATGCCTTCTAAGTTAAAAGTGACATCATCATTACGGATAGAAAGATTTGGTACAGCAGGTCTACCAGATGCGTCCAAGACATTCTTATCACTATCTGTTTTATAGAAAAATGCGCTATAACGTACACCACCATTAAGACGTAGTCTATTTGGTATTAGCTCAACAGTATCTTGAAGATATGCTCCATAATTAGAAAATTTAGTATCATTTGGTACAGTACCATTAATACGTGTTTTTACGTCAGTTACTGGATTAACAATGAAACGTCTATTTCCTATAGTTTCATTATAAATTTCACCACCAAAAGTTATAAATTGATAGCTACCAATATGAGTAGTAGCTTGTAAACTATAGCCTAATACTCTGGACAATCTAAATTCTTCAAGCTTTGGTGCTGAGATAACACCTTGCACGCCAAATTGTTGTCTTTGGCGGTTAAGTGAAAAAGTACCTGTAAGAGAATCTAAAAATCCTGTTTGATTTCTTTTATATCTAGTGTAAAAGAAATCAAGAGTTTGTGGACTAAAATCAGTTTCAAAAAGACCTGAGCCGCCATTAGTTAAAAAATAAACACGTGTGTTTCGTTGGGTTGTATGTTGATAGAAAAATGATAATTGTTGGTCATCGTCTATTTTATAAACAGCTTTTGTAGTGCCTCCAGCGTTTAAATAGCCGGTATCTTGTAATCTATTGGTTTTAAGTATATCTGAGGAAAGTCCAAAAAGACGTGTAGCTATTGAATGTGAGTCAATACCTTTTCCTGCTCGAAGATCATTTATTCTTTGCCCAAAACCACTAAATAATAAACTTAATTTACTATTACCAATAGTTAATTTTAAGTTTCCTCCTGATGCAGCATTAGCACTACTAAAGAAAGAGTTTATATTTCCATGAAACTCCCAACCATTTTTATAAAAAATTGGATTATCACTAACAACATTAATACTTCCACCTAAAGCATCACTACCATAAAGGGCTGAACCTGGGCCATATACAAATTCTACTTGACGAATGGTATTAGTATCTATTAATCCAATAGTTGACTCAAGGGCAGTTGTAAAAGTACCAGTATTAAAGCGAATATTATCAACTAATGTTGCTACTCGTTGACCTGTAAGACCTCTTACTACAACTTGCCCATAAAAACTACCACCTTGAACTGATTTAATACCTACTTCTTCTTGTAATAGTTGTTGAAGTAGTACCCCAGGTCTAGTTTTTAATTCACCTTTAGAAGCTATTTCAGTTTGCTGTGAGGCATCAAAGGCTTCTTGATTAGAGTCAAGAACTGCTGTAATAGAAACTCCCTCGGAAAGTTCACTAGAAGTTAAAACAATCTCTAAATTGTCTTTTTTCTCCTCTGAAAACGCTAAACCATCACTATAAGTTGAATAGCTAGGGTGTTGAATCACAAGTTTATAATTTCCTAACTTTAGATTATCTACTTGAAAATACCCTTGTTCATTAGTTACAGTTTTTATAATTAAGTTTTGTTGGTCATCAAAAACGGAAACTGTTGCATTGCCAACAGCAGCATTTTGTTGGTTTCTTACAACTCCACTTATATTTGTGTCTTGAACCACTAAAGAAAAAACTTGTGATACACAAATACAGCAAATAATGGTAGTAAGCAAGAGACAACTTTTTAGTTTTTTTATCATAAGAACTATCTCCCACAGATATACTAGTTAATTTTTATTAGGCATAGTCAATAGCAAATGATTAAAATGCTTATGTAACAGTAAGTAAAATAACGAGTTAAAAATTAGTTAGAGTATTTAGAATAAAATTAACAAAATTAACAACAATTCTTCAGTTAATGCCTTATAAAATGTTTTGCAAATTATACATTTATAATGCATTTTTATATCAAAATATGACGTAGTATTTTTTGATTAGTATTTTTTGATAGTAATAATGCTAAAAGCTGTAAAATAACGACTTCTGCGGCAGTATACTATGAAGTATTAACCATTAGCTATAGGTAATAAGTAGTATTTTCGTTAATTTTCTATTAATTTTCTATTATTTTATTATTAGTTTTGTAGGATATAATAATTGTTTACTAAGGTAGTTTTTACATAAAGTTGTTTCTTAAAATAGCTCTCATTTTGCAACCTAAAACTTAAATTTCAAGCTACTATTTTTCACAGAAAAGAAATTTTCTATTATCCAATATATTGTAGTAGAAAGATTGACAGTGCAGTTGTATAAGCAGGATACTACAAATCTTAATATCTGTATTAATTTACTTAACATTATTAATTTTTATTAGTTGGAGGATGTAATGGAAGCTTCAAGAAAACTAAGTGCCAAGCTTTATGACAAAGTTTATATTAACGGTAAATGGGTAGCATCTAAAGGAACAGACTTTTTGGATGTTACTAATTCTGCTACTGAGGAAGTAATTGCACAAGTTCCTAATGGGACGGTTGAAGATGTTCAAGCGGCTGTAGCAGCAGCTAAAGCTGCTTTTGACCTTTGGGCAAATACCCCAAAAGAAGAAAGAGCGAATTACTTAAGAGCAGCAGTAGAAAAATTAAGTAGTAAAGCTGATGAAATGGCAGAAATTATTTCTAAAGAAGTAGGAATGCCCTTGCAGCTTTCCTCAATGGTTCAAGTAGGAATGCCAATAATGAATATGGGATATTATGCTGATTTACTAAGTGAATATCAGTTTGAAGAAGAGGTTGGCAATTCTTTAGTAGTTCGTGAGCCTGTTGGCGTAGTAGGTTGTATTACTCCTTGGAATTATCCTTTACATCAAGTAGTTGCAAAAGTTGCGCCTGCTTTAGCCGCTGGTTGTACTGTAGTTCTTAAACCTAGTGAAGTTGCTCCAATAACAGCTTTTATAATGGCAGAAGTTTTTGATGAAGTTGGGTTGCCTGCTGGCGTATTTAACTTAGTTTGTGGACTAGGCCCGGTAGTTGGTGAAGCAATTGCAGCACACCCCGATGTAGATATGGTTTCCTTTACAGGTTCAACAGGTGCTGGAAAACGTGTTAGCCAAGTTGCTGCACAAACAGTTAAACGTGTTGCCCTAGAATTAGGCGGTAAGTCTGCAAATGTTATTTTGGATGATGCTAAATTTGAAAAAGCCGTTCGTACAGGTGTAAATAATTGCTATTTTAATTCTGGTCAAACCTGTTCAGCTTGGACAAGAATGCTTGTTCCAAAATCCCGTCATGATGAAGCAGTAGCAATTGCTAAAAAGACAGCCGAAAAATTTATTGTTGGTGATCCATTAGGTCAAGCAGAGCTAGGGCCACTAGTTTCTAAAACACAACAAGAGCGTGTTCGCAGTTATATCAAAAAAGGTATTGAAGAAGGTGCAACCCTTGTTGCTGGTGGAGCAGAGCAACCTGAAGGCTTAGAAAAAGGCTACTTTATCCGTCCAACAGTTTTTGCTAATGTAGACAACAAAATGACTATTGCTCAAGAAGAAATCTTTGGCCCAGTTCTATCAATTATTCCTTATGAAGATGAAAATGATGCAGTTAGAATTGCCAATGATACCATTTATGGTTTAGGCGGAGCAGTTTGGTCACAAAATGTAGAGCGAGCTAAAGCGGTTGCTCGCCGTATGCGTACCGGCCAGGTAGACATTAATGGTGGTGATTTTAATCCCCAAGCTCCATTTGGTGGTTATAAACAATCTGGTAATGGTAGGGAATTAGGAAAATTTGGTTTTGAGGAATATTTAGAAGTTAAATCCTTACAACTTTAATTAATTAAAGAATTTAGCTTTTTAATAGCCTAGGGTTTCAGCCCCATAAGCACGAACTTAGGAACAACTAATAGAAAAGTAAGGTGTTAAATCTTAAGCCCCAACGGGGCGAAAGATATGTAGCCCAGAGCGTAAGCTCTGGGTTTAAGTAATATATCATATAAAGCCCCAACGGGGCGTAAGAGCCTTTTCTTAAAGACTCTTACGCCCTTTCAGGGCTTAAGAAGCCTTAACTATAATTTCCTAGGGTTGAAACCTTAGGAAATGTATCTTACACTCCTTCGGAGCTAAGACTTGAGCTATTTATTAATTATAAATAACTTATTTCTTAAGCTCGCGCTTATGGGGCCACACACCCTAGGCTATATTAATTTATGTATTAAAAAGTAAATTTTAATCCAAATTGAAATTCCCGTGATTCTCCAATTGTCCCAAATATTTTTCCAATACTATTTGAAGCTTGAAAGCTTGCTGGTCTGTTACCCGATGGAGCAATATAGCGAAAAACCTCTTGACCATCTTCAGCATTACTTGGTAAGTCAAAATTAGCACGATTAAATAAATTAAAAGCCTCAGCGCGAAATTGCACTTGGAAACGTTCATTTATTTCAAGGTTTTTAACTAAAGAAAGCTCAACACTCTTAAAATTAGGCCCTCTTAAAGTATTTCTTCCTAATGTTCCACGAAAACCTATTTGTGGTGGTGCAAATGCAGCAGGATTAAACCAAAGATTAACGCTACTTCCTCCCATCGGAGTTAAGCTAACTCCAGGAACAAGATCAGGTCTAGAAGTGTTTTCATCCGTTCCATCACGGTCAGGATCACCACTAACAAAAGGTGTAAAAGCAACTCCAGAAGAAAGAGAAATAATTGTGTTAATTTGCCAGTTGGCTAAAAGCTGTTTGGATAGACCTGTTAAGCTTTTTCCAAAAGGCAAATCATAACTAGCATTAAGAACAAAATTATTTCTAATATCAAAATTAGATAGACCTCGATCTAGTTGGCGGTTATATGGGTCAAAAGTACGACCTTGACCATTAGAAAACGTTTGACGACCTCCATTAGCAGAAGCCTCATCAATGGATTTTCCTAAAGTATAAGAAGCTTGTAACTGCAAACCTTGGCTAAAACGTCTATTTAATCCAACTGTAAGAGAATTATAATAAGAGTTAAAGCCTTGTAAAATTGATCTAACAGCATCAAACTTTGGATTTCTTCGTGGACTTCCTTCAGCAAAAAACTCTAGTCCATTAGGCAGTATTTGTGGAATTGCTGTGTTAATATCGCCTGCACCTACTAAATTAACTCCTCGTGAACCAACATAAGCAATAGTTAGTATTGTTTGAGGTAGGATTTCTTGTTGAATATTTAAGTTATATTGCATTAAATAAGTAGGACGAAACCTGCTTGGAAGTGCTTCTGTAGCCTTTTCAATACCCTTAAAAAGATTTGGGTCTACTGGAAGTGTAGAAAAATCTGCTGCTCTTAAGCGACCTCGATTAACAAATGGAAGTGATCTAAAAACAGGTGTTCGGTAAATATGAAAAAGTGGTTGGTCAAAAAATACACCAAAACCGCCTCTAACCGCAGTTTTACCATTACCAAAAACGTCTAACGCAAAACCTACACGAGGAGCAAAATTTACTTTTGGACTGTCAAATAAGGTTTTTGACAAAGTAACTTCTTCATCAAAAATATTATTTAAGTTAGAAATTTTATCATTTACTTCTGTTGGGTCTGTGGCGGTTTCATAACGCAAGCCCACATTGAAAGTTAACCTAGAGTTAAAGCGAAAATCATCTTGAACATAGAGAGCAAATAATGATTGACGAAAACCCCGAATAAAATCAGATTCAGTTGACGCGCCTTGTAGGTCTTGAACCTTAAATTTAAGTAAATCTTCTAGTGAGCTAAACCGTAATTGTCCGCGAGTTCGAGTCTCTGAATTACCGTTGTAGTGAAAGCGTTCAAAAAGTCCGCCTACCTTTAAGAGATGCTTACCAAAGGCTATAGATAAATCATTGGAAAGCTGAAAATCATTAAGGAAAAATAGCTTTGGATTAGTTCGATCCGTTCCTACTTCAGTTAAGCCTGAAACTGTTATTTCTCCTAGTTGTCGGCCTGCAATTAATTGGACAGAGGAATTAGTTTGTGGTACTAACTCGGCTGGAGTAGCACGGTTAAAGCCAAAACGTAGTTCATTTACTATATTTGGTGAAAAAATCTTTCGTTCAGAAATGGTAAAGGTTTGTTTACGATTTACAGCTTGATTAAAAAATTCTGGGAAATTTCTTGGTAAAACCTGATCAGAGTCGTCAAATAAATAGCGTGCAGTCAAAAACATCGCTTTTTGATAAATTATGGTCAAAACGAATAGTAAAAAAATCATTTCGAGCAACTCGGTTTGTTGTCCCAGTAAATTCTGCTGTGCCATCACCAAGGTTGTTTCCATTTGCTCTAGGAAAAAGATTAATTAGCGGTTGGCTACGGCTATCAACCTTAATTACTGACTGACCAGGTAAAACACCCAAACGCGCTTGATCATCAGGAACAATTGAAACACGGCTAATGCCCTTAAATTCACGTAGACCTTCATAACTACCAAAGAAAAATGTCCTATTTTTAATAATTGCTCCGCCTACAGTAGCCCCAAATTGATTACGGCGAAACTCAGGTTTTTCTTTATCAAAAAAATTGCGTGCATCTAGCGTGTCATTACGTAAAAAATTAAATATTGAGCCGTGAAATTGGTTGCTTCCAGATTTAGTTGCAGCAACAAACACCCCACCACTAGAACGGCCATATTCAGCCCCATAAGTGTTTGTTAATACACGAAATTCTTTGATGGTTTCTACTCCTAAAAGTAGCCCTTGAGCATTTCCTGGAGTAGTGTTTAGCGCGTCATTAATTGTTGTGCCGTCTAAAACAAATAAATTTTGATTTGGCCGTGAACCTGAAACAGAAAATTGTGTCCCACGTCCGTTATTAGCCGATGTTACACTAGAACGACTAGCCACAACACCTGGTTGGAGTAGTACCAGTTGGCTTATATCTCTACCATTTAGCGGAAGACTACGAATAGTTTTTTCATTTACTAAACCACTTAAGGTTGAATTATTACGCTCAATTACAGAAGTATCAGATTGAATAGTCAATATTTCTGTGACTTCTCCAATAGGTAAACTAAGGTCTACAATGCTCTCTTGGGCTACGCTAACAGCAATATTAATTTTTAATTCTGTCATAAAGCCAGTTTGTTCCGCTTTTACTTGATAACGTCCAAAAGGCAGGCCAGTAATACGATAGTAACCTTGATTGTCTGTAGTAATTTGACGTGTTAACTCAAGATCAGGGCTATAAACTGTTACATTTGCTCCTAAAAGTGCTGCTCCTTGTTCGTCGGTAATCCGGCCAGTAATTGTTCCACTAGTTGATTGACCAAAGGAAAGTGAGAAACTAAATAATAATAATGTGAGGCTAAATAATAATTTTTTAGTGAACATTAGTATTTCCTTAATATAAACTAAATAATAATAAAGTATTTTATAAAATATATATAAATTAATCTTAAAAATGTTATGAGTTAATGTTAGTATAGGGTTAAGTAGTTGATCTACTACTTAACCCTATAAGAATTTTAATTAGATACTACATAATAGTAATATTTAACTAATTAATTACGCTAGCCATTTTAGCTAGAGATTTTCTTAATGTTGCCTAATACGCGATAAAACCCGCCTCTTGCAGACTCGCGCACTTCATCAACTAAGTACTTAGCGTTTTCTTCTCTAATGTCTTTAGGAAATTGACAATTCCAGTCTTGATTATAGCCTGGTGAGATAACACGCACACGTAAATTGCTAGCTTCCTTAAAGCACTCAACTAAAATTCCTTTAGTTGTATCACTAGTTGTTTCTAATCTAGTAGTAATAGTTGTTTCAATAACGGTTGTAGTTGTTAGATTTGGTGCTTTAGCTTCAGGAACTACACCCGTTTGAGCTAAATTAATAGCTGCTTCGCTTACATCAATACAGGCTAAAAAATTATAATTAGTAACAATATAAAGTTTATCCTGGAAAAATTGCATAGATTGTGCTGCTCCACAACCTGAGTTAAGTTTCCAAAGACGATCCCCTTTTTGGTTAAAACAATAAATATTGCCTTGAGAATCACCAGCAAAAACATACTTACCATTTTCTGCTGTAGCACAAGAGCATAAAAAGTTATCACATTTATAAATAGTTTCTAACTCTCCTTTTTTGGTAAAACTATAAACTTTAGCATTAGAAGTTGCAGCATAAACTGTAGATTCTTCTTGCCAGCCAAACCCTATCCAACCATCTGTTGGTTGTGACCAAATTTCTCGGCCATCTTCCCAATCATACATTGTTACTCCTTTAGAATGACCATGATAAACACCTATTTCATCACATCGTACCATCCAAGCCTTATCACCTCGGCTTTTCTTTGACCATTGTGATTCATCTTCATGATTAATAATGGTGATACGACCTTCTGAGTCTGATACTGCTAATATGCCGTCTTTAATATCAATCCAGTAAATATCAATATTTTCAGCTATTTCATAAGCTAAACGGGGAGAATTTCCACTTAAATCATAGACATTTCCGTCATCACAACCAGCATAAAGCCAATCATCATCAGCAACTATGCTTTTAACTCCATCAGGCAGCTTAAATCTTGCTCGAACTTCTAAAGAATGGTCTAAAGCAATAATATTTCCTTGCTCATTTCCTACCCAGCATAACGATTCATCTATAAAAATACCTAAAGCACTAGCTCCACTATCAAACTTCCATAGTATTGGTAATTGTTTTACAGGAACTTTAGCAGAAGGTTTAGTATTTGCTCGATTGGTAGTTGAAGTAGTTGATCTAGTGCTAGTAGTTGTTGGAGCAGAATATTGCTGCATCATTGCTGAACGGCTTGTTACAGCACGTTTTTTCCTTACACCTTGAAGGAATCGTTCATATCGTTTTTTAACTTTTCATTAATTTTTTTGTTTGCTTCTGCTAAGGCTTTTTCTACTGTAGGATAAGTGGTTACTTGTTTTTGACCTTGATCGCCTATACGACCATAACGAATAGATACTTCTACGCCATTTACTACCACTTCGTAGAATTTATGTGCAACACCTTCAGATAGTTCTAAGTAAGCATTTAGAGACATCTTATTACTCCTAAACTAATGAGTTTTTACATATTTATAATGACTTTATAAATTCTTTGCTGTTTTACTAAATTTTTATCTTAGCCGACAAGGTTATATGATATTCTTTGCCTAACTTCAATTAATAATTTAGCTTTTTTCTTAAACTAATTAAATTTGTGGTAACTTATGTCTGATAACGAAAATCAATTAACTGAAAGATTTGAACAAGCTTTAGTTTATGCTACTCAATTACACTCAAAACAAAAACGTAAGGGAACAAATGTTCCTTATGTTGCTCATTTACTTACGGTTGCAGCACTTGTATTAGAGCAAGGTGGAAATGAAGATGAGGCAATTGCAGCCTTACTTCATGATGCAGTTGAGGATCAAGGCGGACTGCCTACACAAGAAGAAATAAGAAAGCGTTTTGGTGAGCGAGTCACAGAAATAGTTATTGGTTGTACTGATACAGACACATTTCCAAAACCACCTTGGAGAGAAAGAAAAGAGCGTTATATTGCACATATTCTTACTGCACCTATAGAAGTACGTAGGGTATCTATGGCTGATAAACTTCATAATGCAAGGTCGGTTTTAATAGATTTTCGCCAACATGGTCATAAAGTTTGGCAACGCTTTCGCGGTGGGCGTGAAGGTACGCTTTGGTATTACCGCGAAATGGTAAAAGCTTTTCAAGAAACTGGCGGTGGGGTAATTGTTGATGAACTTGACCGAGTAGTTACAGAGTTAGAACATCTAGCCGCTACAACTGATGAATAGTTTAAGTAGGATAACTAGCTATCCTACTTAACTTTATCAAGAGTTTCTAAAATTTGTTTATGATGGCGAACTTCATGCGCTCCTAAAAAAACAACAGTATTTACTCCGTCCATATCTCCAAAAAATGGGTGTTTAAGAGTTAATTTCAACATACCATCATAGCCAGCTTCTTTGCATATTTTTTTTAGTAAATCACGAGTTTTATTAAAGTTATCTAAAGTTTCCTTTTTTGCTGGAGGATTAAGAGGTTGGGCAATTCTAGGAGCTTTTACTTTAATTAAACGAACTTCTGCCATCCAACCAGGCACTTGAAAGAGTCGCCTTAAAGCACTCATTGGAGGCACAGGATTTTCTAAAGCCTTTTGCATAGAAGCTATATAGTTGTTTTCAACAATAGTTAAATGATGGATGTTTTCAGCTATACTCCACATTTCAGGTACAAGCCGATTAGAAAACTTTTCTTCTGTCATTGGATTAACCAAAGATAACACCTTTTCACGTGTTTCTTCTAATTTAGACAAAACTTTTTCCATAAAAATTAATTTACTCCCTACAGTAAGAAATTATTAATGGTTCTTTTAAGAAAATTTAGTTAATTTGTTTAATTTACATTATTTTGGGTCAATAAATAACTCTTACTAGTGCAAAATCTGGAAGTTTTTAGCAAAAACTCTGGCTGATTTTTTCTTCTTATACGCCTTACCTATTAAAACACAAAAATAATTACGGTGAAGTTTTTTACTTAAAATAACCTTAAAGCTATCTAGCTTTAATTAAATACCATAATTATTTTAGTTATAGTATATTTGCTTTACCTAGGGAAATTTTATAGTTAATCAGAAAGGAATCATATGTCAACAAATACTGATAAATACCAATATAATTACACTTATTTACCTCCACTTGCTATGCTAGATAGTTTACCTAAGACAGAAGATTTTTCTGCTCGTCCAGGCTGGATTTTAAAGGTTGCAAAGTCAGTCCTAAATATTTTGATAAATTCTATTATGATAGGTATTGAAGAAGAAAAAGGAGTGCCAAGATATGTAGAAAAATTACTAGCTACATTAAAGGAAACTTCGCAAGAACTTAACAAAGATGCAAAAGAAGCTTTATTAAAAGCTATTGAACAAGAACTAAAAAAACAAGGTTTTCCTATATCTCCAACTAAATTAGAAAGTTTTTTAAAGGGTGTAATAGCAAGTTTTGCTACCTCTATTACAAAAGAAACTCTAAATGATCTTATGGGGATAATCATAAAATTGGGGACGCTATCAGGTAAAGCTACTAGTCTGAAGGATTATGAAAAACTATTCCAATTTATTCCTTTACCAGAAATTAGCCAAAATTTTGAAACAGATGCAGAATTTGCAAATATGCGATTAGCCGGGCCTAATCCCGTAATGATTGAACGGTTACAGGTGTTAGATAAACGCCTGCAAATTACTGAAGAACAATACAAGCAAGTAATGGGAGCAGACGACAGCTTAGAAAAAGCTTTAGCAGAAGGACGACTTTATTTAGCAGATTACAGCATTTTTGAAGGTGCGCTTAATGGAAGTTTTCCAAATGATCAAAATTTAATCATGCCCCATTAGCTTTATTTGCTGTAACTTTGACTACAAAAGCTTTAATGCCTCTAGCAATACAATATAGGTCATATTACACTAGTGAAATACTAATTTTTACTCCTCAAGATGGTTATGATTGGTTGATTGCTAAAACCATTGTCCAAGTTGCTGATGGTAACTTTCATGAGGCAGTTAGCCATTTAGGACGCACACATTTATTTGTAGAGCCATTTGTTATAGCTACTCATAATCAATTATCAGTTAAACATCCATTAAGTATTTTATTAACACCTCATTTTGAAGGCACAGTAGCAATTAATAATGCGGCACAAGGCTCATTGATTGCGTCAGGTGGAGGGGTAGATAAATTGTTATCTAGTTCAATTGATCAATCACGAGTATTTGCTATAAAAGGAGCGCAAAGTTACTTGTTAAATGCTAACACTGTAACTTTACCTCAAACATTAGCAAAACGAGGTGTTGATGATCAGACAATATTGCCAAATTATCCTTATCGAGATGACGCTTTGCTTTTATGGAATGCTATTAAAAACTGGATGTCCAATTATCTGGGCTATTATTATAAATCTGATGATGAAGTAAAAAATGATAAAGAATTAAAACTTTGGGTTGCTGAACTAGTAGCGCATGATGGTGGTCGAATGAATAATATAGGTACAAATAACAGCATAACTAAACTTACTGAATTGATTGATTTAGCCACATTAGTTTGTTTTACAGCTAGCGCACAACATGCAGCAGTAAATTTTCCTCAAGGCGATCTTATGACTTTTACGCCTGCTATGCCCTTGGCCGCTTACACACCTGCTAGCCAAAAAGGAGCTAGCCAAACAGATTACGTAAACTTGTTACCTTCATTAGATAAAGCACAGTCACAATTAGAGTTAGTCTATACTCTAGGCACAGTTTACTATACAACACTTGGTGATTATGGAGACAATTATTTCCAAGATCCTACCATTCAAAAATATTTAGCAGAGTTTCAACAAGATTTATCCAAGATTGAATCAGAAATTAACGAACGAAACAAAACACGCTCACCTTATGAATATTTGCTCCCTTCAAGAATCCCCCAAAGTATCAATATCTAAAAATAGAGAAATTTTATAATTAAAGACTAGTGTTTGTAACATATTGCAAACACTAGCTTTTTAGCTTTCAAATAATAATTAATAAAAGTAAAAAGGAGTTTACTATTAAGTAAACTCCTTTGCAGATATAAATTTAGCTTATAGATTAGTTTTTTACTGGATGAATTTGGCCTCTCATATCTCCAAAATATGTTTGGCCTTTTGTATGTAAATTAAAATAAAGCTCACTACGTCGGGCAATATGCTCCATACCGGCGATAGTTTTTACTTTGTCTGAGGTGCCTGGAACTATAGGACATCCCAAAGTAAAAGCTGCTACTATGCTATGTTTATGTTTGGATGTAACAACTTTTTCTATATCCTCATTTACAAGTTCTACAGAAAGAATTCCATCAGAAAGATTGTTTTGAATGTCTCCAGAAAGAGCAAAATCAACTAAAATTGGCCCTAACATATCGGGTTTTCCGCAGTGAATATGAAACATTGTGACATCTTCAACCTTTACCCCTTCAACTTTTACATCTACATAAACTTTGCTAAGGTCTTTAGTAAATCTTAAAATTGCATGTCCGCGTGATTTCCTTTGATTTCTAGGCACTGAAGGGGCAGTAGACTTAAATTGTTTTGGAGTTGTGGAGGGCGTGTCTTCTTCTTCTCCGGGTTCTTGTTGACGTCTAAGAAATGCTTCATAAATAAAACCAATTTCCTCGCCTTGGTTAGCATTAAGGCTAGGTTTTGAAGAATTATTTTGCTCTGTGCCAGAATTAGCCATAACAGATGTAGTTGGAAATGTTGGTGTTATGGAAGATTTGTTTTTATTAAAACTAAATTGTGTTTCTTTATTACTTAAGTTTACTAGAGATAATAAAGAGACCAAAAAAATTACGGCTACAAGTACATATTTAATGCGCATAGTGCAACGACTCCTTAAGATTAATGTTTTTTAGATATTTCAAAAATTGAATAGGGCAAGACAAACTTACATTGTTATTATTAATTTGGTGTTTGATAAGTAAGGCGCGAAAAGTTGAAATTTTAGACAGCAATATTACCTGATACCTAGGAAGAAATTCCAGCTATATGAGGAAATTTCCCCACCAAAGCACTTGGCACGTTTATTGCACTAAATAAAAAGCAAAATTTGCTTTTAATAGCAAAGAAAGGTAAAGCGTTATGGCAAAACTTAAATTTTTTGGTGCAACAAAAACTGTAACCGGCTCTAAATATGTTTTATCTGTTGGCGGCTTAAACATTATGATTGATTGTGGGCTGTTTCAAGGGTTAAAAGAGCTTAGACTACGTAACTGGGACAATCCTCCAATAGATCCTAGTGATATATCAGCAGTTATTTTGACTCATGCTCATATAGATCATAGCGGTTATTTACCTAAATTAGTTAGTTTAGGCTATAGTGGGCCAGTTTATGCTAGCCGAGGTACAACAGACCTTTGTAAAATCTTATTGCCTGATTCCGCTAGACTACAAGAAGAAGATGCGCGTTATGCTAATAAAAAAGGTTTTTCTAAGCATCATCCTGCTAAACCACTTTATACAGAAAAAGATGCAAGGGCAGCACTACAACTTTTTCAGCCAATTCATTATGAAGAAACAATTAAGCTAAGTGATAAGTGTAGTTTTCGGCTAATTTCTGCTGGACATATTCTTGGATCTAGTTTTGTGTATTTCACAATAAATGAACATGATAGAGAAACTACAGTGCTTTTTAGTGGGGATTTGGGCCGCTATGATGTTCCAGTTCTAAATGATCCAACCTCAGTTGCTAAGGCTGATTATATAGTTGTGGAATCAACCTATGGTGATAGATTACATGACAAAACACCTGCAAAAGATCAAATTGCAGAAGTAATTAATCAAGCTGTTGAGCGAGGCGGGCCAGTTATCATTCCAGCCTTTGCTGTAGGGCGAACTCAAGAAATACTTTATTACTTACGTGAATTAGAGGATGAAAAACGCATTCCTATTTTACCCGTTAGGTTAGATTCACCTATGGCCCAGTCAACTACACAAAAATACTTACGAGGCAAAGAAGACCATGATGAGGAAATGCAAGAACTTATAACTCAACATGTTAATCCTTTAGTCACTCATTCTTTTGCTTTTGGTAGCTATCGTGAAAAAGATCGACCCGGAATATCTGCGCCCTATATAATAATTGCTGGTTCAGGTATGGCAACAGGTGGACATATCTTGCACCACTTAAAAGAATGCTTACCAAATCCAGATGCTACAATTCTATTTGTTGGCTTTCAAGCTTATGGGACAAGGGGTTGGCGGATACTCCAAGGTGAGCCAGAAGTTAAAATTCATGGGGAAATGATTCCAGTAAATGCAAAAATAATGTCTATATCCAACCTATCAGCACATGCCGACTATGAAGAAACTCTGCGCTGGCTCTCAGGCTTTGAACATAAGCCTAAAACCATATTTGTTACACACGGTGAAGAAACAGCAGCCAACGCACTAAAAGAAAAAATTGTTGATAAATTTGGTTGGAAAACAGTAGTTCCTGATTATGCAGACAGTTTTAATTTATAGAAATTAGAAAAATAGTTTAGAAAACGCTAGTAGCGTAAGCAAGCAACTTACGCTACTAAGCGTAAGGCTTACTCATTTATAAATAAACCATTCCAAAATACTTCCAGAGCATTAAGCATTGCTATTCCACCAGTTAAAAATTTTTCCTTGTCAAAATTTGGCTCAAAGAAAATTGTTTCTAGCTCTGCAAATGTGTTCCCAGCGTGTTGTGACTCTAGGCGATTATGCCAGGTAAAAAACGCTAATGGTAGTTTAGGAATTTGATTTTGCTTAATAATTGCTAATCCATCTACTAATTGTTGCCAAAAACCTGCTGCTGCCCAGTTTTCAATTGCAAAACTAGCTCCAGCAGCTATATTAGCATCTTCGCTACCGTAAATATGACAGAGTTCATCACAGAAAAACTTGGTTGTCTCATTTGCATGGCGAGGTTTGCCTATGTCATTAAAAGCTAAACCTAAAGCAGAAGCAAAATTTAGTAGCCATTCAAAATGTCCAGCAGTAAAGCGAAATACTCCACCATCAATGCTTCCAGATGTGCTAACTAGTTCAGGATCTCCAAATTGTTCTTTTTCTTCTTCATTGAGTGTTGTTTGTTTTTTAGGGGATTGGCTACGAAATACTACCCCAATTTCATTAGCAAGAATTTCTTTTGCAGATCTCATTGCTGCTAAAGATTCGGCGTTAATCATTTTCTTTAATTGAGCAATTAAAAACTGATTGGAAAATACAGAAAATTGTATAGTAAAATAACGTAATGCTTCTAAAGTAACCTCACCTTTTTCAAACCAATTTGTATAATCATTTTTTGTAACTATTGAGTGTTGAAGGAAATTTTGTTCAACTTCTGATAAAAACTCTAAAAAGTCGTTGGCTTTTTCTTTAGCTAACTCGCCTTTGTTAGCTTTTGAATTAATTATTTGTGCAAAATCGTTAATTAGTGGATTTACTAAATTATTTGTGATGGTTTGTTGCTCTAACATTTTCTTATTCCTCTACAAATGGGTTTGGTTGGTGAATACGTTTTATGGTTTTCAAAACTGTTAGCGATTCCATTCGGGCAATACAACCTAAAGGGATTAATTTCTCATTAATAAAGCTTTGCAAATCTTTAACATCTCTAACGGCTATGTGTGCGATAAAATCAAAACGTCCCAATACTTGAGCGCAACTTAGCACTTCATCTAGGTTTTGCATTGCGCTCATAAAGTTTTCTAGCTCTGTAACGTCCTGATTTTTTAAGGTAAAAGTCATAAATACTTCTAAAGAGTGTCCAATTTTTTCCAGATCTACTTCAACCGTATATCTACGAATAACTTGCATTGCCTCTAGGCGTTTAACACGCTCTAAAGTTGCAGATTCAGATAAGCCTATTTTTTTAGCCAACTTGCTGTTGGTGATATGACTATCTGCTATTAATAAGCGAATTATTTGTGCATCAAGTTTGTCCATACCGCAGATTATAAAGTTAAAATTTTATTTAACAAGATAAAATTCCGAATCAAATTAAAAAACCATATTTTTTACTGTTAAAGATCATTTATGCCTTAGATTCTATGGTTATGATAATTTTAATAATGAAAATCTAGGCATTAGCTAGGCTGGCTTGTACTTATCACTTTGCACTCATAAAATAGAAACACCCGCAGATTAAGACTTTAGGAACAATTTATTTATGGATAGAGATAAAAATAATTTGATAGATATTGAAGAAAAAGTGTTAGCAGGTGAGAGACTTAGCTTTGAGGATGGAGTAAGGCTTTTTGAAACAGATGATTTGCCTACCTTGGGCCGACTTGCCAACACAGTAAGACGAAGACGACATGGTAATGTTACTTACTACAATATGAATCGCCACTTAAACCCAACAAATGTTTGTTATTGGGATTGTGCCTTTTGTGCTTATTACCGAAAACCCGGCCAGGAAGGTGCATATACTTTTACAGTAGAACAATGTGTTGAAATGGCAGGACAAGCTTACAGAGCAGGTGCAACAGAAGTTCATATTGTTGGCGGACTACATCCTAAATTAAAGTTTGAGTATTATTTAGACGTTCTTTCTTCTATCAAAAAAGCTTATCCAAGCTTACACTTAAAAGCTTTTACTATGGTTGAACTTGACCATTTTAAGCGAATAACTCACACAACAGACGAAGAAATAATCAGACGGCTACGGGAAGCGGGTTTAGATTCTTGTCCTGGAGGCGGAGCAGAAATTTTTAACGAAGAAGTAAGAAAGAAAATTTGTAAGCATAAAACCTCTGCTAAACGCTGGATAGATATGTCAAGAAAAGTTCATCAGGCGGGTATACGTTCTAATGCAACAATGCTTTATGGACATATTGAAAATTATCATCATCGTGTAGATCATTTGATCAAACTACGAGAATTACAAGATGCAACAAAAGCCTTTCAATGTCTTATCCCACTAGCCTTTCATCCTAAAGATACAGAACTTTCTCATTTGCCTGGCCCATCAGGAGTTGATAGCTTAAAGACTATAGCTGTCTCAAGATTGCTACTAGACAATTTTGACCATATTAAAGCTTATTGGGTAATGCTAGGTAAGCATTTGGCCCAGGTTGCATTACATTTTGGAGCTAATGATATGGATGGGACAGTAATGGAGGAGAGGATAACTTTTGCTGCTGGGCAAGTTTCTGAGCGTGAAGCCTCTCGTAATGAAATTGTTCATTTAATCCAAGAAGCCGGCTTTCAAGCTGTAGAACGCGATACGCTTTATAACCCTGTAGAGCCTATGTTAGAAATGGTAGTTTAATTAAGGTGGAATAAAAAAATAATGGAAATAAAAGTTGCACATAGTCCTGATTCTGATGACGCATTTATGTTTTATGCCTTAGCCAAGGATAAAATTGACACTGGAGAACTAAAATTTAGTCATGTTTTAAGAGATATTGAGAGCTTAAACCGCGCTGCATTTAACCTTGAATATGATGTTACAGCGATTTCTTTTCATGCTTATGCTTATTTAGCTGATAAATATGCACTGCTACCTTCAGGGGCAAGTATGGGGGATAATTACGGGCCAATGGTAATAGCTCGTAAACCATTCACTAAAGAAGAGCTAAAAAATCAAAAAATAGCTGTTCCTGGAACAATGACCACAGCTTATTTAGCTTTAAGACTTTACATGTCTGAATTTGAATATGAAGTAGTCCCATTTGACCAAATCATAGACCAAGTTTCATCAGGCAAATTTGAAGCAGGGCTAATTATTCATGAAGGACAACTTACTTATGAGCGTTCAGGGCTACATAAAATTGTAGATTTGGGTGAATGGTGGTTTGAGCGTACAGGCTTACCGCTTCCATTAGGTGGAAATGTAATTCGCCGGGATTTAGAGCCAGCATTACGCAAAAGAGTAAGTGATTTGTTAAAAGCTAGCATTCAATATTCGTTGGATCATCGCAAAGAAGCCTTAGATTATGCCTTACAATTTGCCCGTGATTTAGATGCTAGTCTAGCCGATAAATTTGTTGGAATGTATGTTAATGAGCTAACTTTAGATTATGGTGAGGCCGGACGTAAAGCTGTAAAACTTTTATTAGCAGAAGGTTACAAAGCTGGAGTCATTCCTAATCAAGTAGATATAGAATTTGTAGAGTAAAATTTTTATTCTTAAATTAGGCATAATAGTTAAGCTATTGTGCCTAATTGCAAAATCCTTAAATTTACTAGCTATTGTTTTCTAGAGAAAATTTTAGATAAAGAAGCTTAATGAGTGCTATTTGCATTATCTAAAGTAACTTTACCTGCAAAATGGCGGTAAAGATAAGTAAAATAAACAGTTACTAACAAAAAACCCACTATCCACCAAGCAAAACCAACCTTTAAGCTATAAAAACTAGCTGCACTATTATAAACCGTTAAGCTTGCTGTAGGGTCAATTGCAGGAAGCAAATTTGGATAAAGTGCAAATGCCGCTCCGCCTAACATACCAATAATATAAGCACATGAAGACAGAAAAGCTAAAAATTCTTTGTTTTTGCTTAAATAAAAAACTATTCCTATTAAACTAGCTATTACTATTAAGGGAAAAATCCAGCCCCAAATATAAGTTTTATAGTTATTAAGAATTTCTGGACGAATAAAAAAAGTTGCTGCTAGGTAAACAATAGAAAGAATTATTTGCAAGGGCCAAAGGATTTTTATTAATTTTCTAGTTCGTAAATTTATTTCACTTTCTGTTTTAAGTACAACATAAAGTGAACCATGAGTTGTTAAAACAATTGTTGCTAATATAGCTGTAAGTAAAGTATACCAATCTATAATGCCAGGACTACCGCCTGTAAGAAAATTTGTCCAAAGAGGAGCAAAAAAGTAACCAGTTTTATCTATTGCAACACCACGAATTACATTACCTAAAGCAGCACCTAAAAATATAGTGATAAGCAAGCTAGAAATAGAAAAAACAGCATCAAAAAATTGTTGCCAAAGGCTATTATTAAGGTGCATGCGAAATTCAATACCACAAGCCCTAAAAATTAACAGCCAAACAACCATCATTAAAGGTAAGTAAAAACCACTAAAACTAATAGCATAAAGTGGAGGAAAAGCTAAATATAATGAGCCTCCCGCGGCAAGTAGCCAAACTTCGTTTCCATCCCAAACCGGGCCAATAGATTTAAGAATAAGGCTTCTTTCCTCATTATTTTTAGCTACTAAAAAGTGAATTATTCCTGCTCCAAAATCAAAGCCATCAAAAATTACATAGGCTGTAAGCATAAGTGCTAGAATAATATACCAGACGGTTTCCATTTGGCTTTCCTTCCTTTTTAAGCGGGTTCTACCGGGCCTTTTTCAACTTCATGCCAAACAAAAAATAAAAACAGTATGCCTAAAACTAAGTAAAGTCCCATAAAGCCAATTAAGGTAAAAAGGGTATTACCAGAAGAAACATTTGCAGAATATCCTTCTGAAGTACGAAGTAGCCCATAAACTAGCCAAGGTTGTCTACCAAGTTCTGCTGTTAGCCAACCTGCTGTATTAGCAATATATGGAAAAGGAAAACTAAGCATCAAAATCCATAACATCCAACGGGATTCAAATAATTTACCTCGCCAAAGTAAAAATGCTGATAGTGACATTATGGCAATAAACATTGTCCCTAAACCAACCATTATATGATAGCTATAATAAAGAAGTGGGATATTGTCAGGCCAATCTTCTTTAGGAAATTCATTTAATCCTTTGACTTGAGCATTCCAACGTTGGTAAGTAAGAAAACTGAGCATTTTAGGGACGGCAATGGGGTTATCTAATTTTTGTTCTGCTACATTGGGTTGTCCAACAATAACTAGTGGTGCGCCGTCTTCAGTGGTAAAAAGAGCTTCCATTGCTGCTAAAGTTGCAGGTTGATGGAGTGCTACCATTTTGCCTTGTTGATCACCTGTTGGAAATATTTGTAGGGCAGTGAAAATTGCTCCAACCATAACACCTAATTTTATAAATAATTTAGCTTGTTCTAGGTGTTTATTGCTAAGTAAGTAAAATGCACCTAAACTAGTAACAACAAAAGCCCCTGTAATTACCGCACCACTCATATTATGGGCATATTGCCACATAGCCCAAGGATTTAGCAGAAATGCAGAAATGCTTGTTAGCTGAAAAGAGCCATCTGCAAGTCTGGTATACCCAACAGGATGTTGCATCCAAGCATCAGTCACAATAATAAAATAAGCTGAAAGCCAAGAACCAAGAAAAACTAAAACTGATGTTAACCAATGGACAATTGGTTTTAATCGGTTTTCTCCATAAAGAAATAACCCTAAAAAAGAAGATTCCAGAAAAAAAGCAAAAAGTCCTTCCATTGCTAATGTTTGACCTATGACACCACCTGTAGCTTTGGAAAATCTTGCCCAATTAGTGCCAAACTGAAATTCCATTGGAATGCCAGTTACAACGCCCATTGCAAAATTTATAGCAAAAATCTTAGCCCAAAATCTTGCAGCATTATTGTAGCTATCTTCTTTTTTCCAAATAGCCAAAGTCTTAAAAACAACAATTAATAGTGCAAGCCCCATTGTTAGTTGAGGGAAAAGATAATGAAAAGTAATAGTAAAAGCAAAATGTAACCTATGAAGTAGTAGTGAGTCATCCATAAGCAGTAAATTCTCCTAATTTCTCACTAAAGCAATTAGCAATGTTAGCACAAGCGGATGTTGCTAGTAATCTTGTGTAGCTATTATAAAACCTTGCTTAATTGGCGGAGTATTTCTTGTTTTGGTTGTGCGCCAACAATTCGAGCTATTTCTTGTCCATTTTTTAGTATTAATAAAGTAGGAATACTACGAGCATTAAATTTAGCTGCTGTAAGAGGATTTTCATCAACATTAAGTTTAGCTACTTTTACTTGTCCAGCTAATTCTTGAGCTATTTGGTCAATTGTAGGGCTTAACATCCTACAGGGGCCACACCATGCCGCCCATAAATCTAGCAAAACAGGTAAATGGGATTTCCCAACCGTGTCAACAAAGTTGGCATCTGTAACTTTTACTACTTGAGCAGGGGATGTTGATAAAGCTTGTTGGCATTTACCACAAATTGGGCGTAAATGTTGAGCTAGTTTTGTAGCATCTATTTTATTTTTAGCTCCACAATGAACACATTGAATTTGTGATAAATGTTTTTGAGTAGGGTTAAACATAAAACCTCCTTATATTTAGCCTTAAATTTATAATCTGCCTCTTAACATCCCATGCCAATAAATTTCTGGTAACAAATATTTTTTTAACAAATACATACTTAGCCTTTCTTTTGATTGGTCAATAGGAAATGTTTCTGTTGGTTTAAGGTCATAATCAAATTCTGCCATTACTAAACGACCATAACCAGTAACTAAAGGACAAGAAGTATAACCATCATAATTAGCTACTAATGGCTTTCCGTTAATTGCTGCAATAAGATTTTTTACTAGCACAGGAGCTTGTTTTCTAATTGCAGCACCAGTTTTAGAAGTAGGCAAACTGCTTGCATCTCCAAGGCTAAAAATGTTTTTGTAGCGGTTATGTTGCAAAGTTTTTTTGTCAACATCCACCCAACCATCAGCATTAGCTAGCGGACTACGTTTAATAAAATCAGGAGAACTTTGCGGAGGGCTAACATGCAATAAATCATAATGCAAAGTAGTTTTTTCTTTTGTGTCTAAATTTTCAAATATAGCTTCTTGAGTTTCTGACTTTATTTCTATTAGGTTGTGACGAAACTTGGTAATAATACTTTTACGTGCCATTACTTTATCTAAAGTGTCAGCATATTTTTTTACTTGAAAACTGCCTGCGGCTGCTGAGGTAAAAATAATTTTACTTTTTTCTCTTACTCCAGATTTACGCAAATAATCATCTGCCAAATACATAATTTTCTGAGGTGCGCCACCACACTTAAAAGGCGGTGGCGGTTGAGTAAAGATTGCTGTTCCACCAGAAAAATTTTTAATATATTCCCAAGTTTTATCTACATATTGATAAGAATAATTACTGCATACACCATTTTTGCCTAAACTATCTTTTAAGCCTTTAATTTTATCCCAATCAATTTGTATTCCTGCTGCTACTACTAAAAAATTATAGTTAATTCGTTGACCTGACAAAGTTAGCAAATAGTTTTCATCTGGGTAAAACTCTATAGCTTTATCTTTAATCCAGGTTACTCCTTTAGGAATATAATCTGCTTCATCTCTTTCAGTAGATTCTTTCGTTGCTGCTCCACCACCAACCAATGGCCATAAAGGTTGATAATAATGCTTGCTGGAAGGCTCAATTATTGCTATTTCTTTGCTATCAAGCCTTTTAGCTAGTTGAGCAGCAACTGTAATACCTGCTGTACCACCACCAACAATAACAATTTTGTATGAGTTAGTATTAGTCATAGTCAACTACTCGGCTTTGAAAAGCCGAGCTTGCAGTTCCAGAGAGGCAGCAATTGTAGGATCAACATGGACTGCGATAGGCATATTGACAGATGCCCAAAGAATTTTGCCACGATCAGCAATGTTTTTAGCCGCGTTGTGATCAGCGTTATCGCTACGACCACATTTAGCACAAGAGAATGTAGATTGATTAGGGCGATTACGTTTAGCAACAAAATGGCAAACGTTACATTCTCTGCTACTATTACGAGCATCTACAAAGATAACAACTACTCCAGCAATTCTAGCTTTATAAAGAATAAAAGATTGAAGTTGAGCGAAAGCCCATCCACTTATCCTAGCTCGGTCTTTGGCGCGAACCGTTGTCCTACTGCGTATATGCTTTAGTTCTTCTAAGGCTATAGCAGAATTTGTGTCTTTAGCGCGTTTTACCAATGCTTTTGATATTATGTGGTTGATTTGACGGCGAAACTCTTTTTCTTTATGAGCTATCTTTTTTAGTTTACGTTTTGCATTTTTTGAACGACACTTTTGCAAATCTCTACGAAGTTTAAGATATTTAAGCCTAACTCTTTCAATGATTTCACCACTAGCTTCATAGCCAAGACTATCTACTAGAAGTTTTACTATACCAAGGTCTACTCCTATAAACTCTTGTGGAGTAGTTTTAGGAAGTTCCTTAATATCCAAAGTAACAAATAGATAGAAAGTATTACCAACTAATACTAAATCAGCTTGTCCCTTTCTAAATTGGAAATTGTCTCTTTGGTAGTCACCAAAAATCATCTGTATCTTTTGGCGACCATTAATAGTCCAAATACTAACTTTTTGATTTGAAAGAAAAGACATAATGCGATCATCATAGACGATTGCTCCATCTAAGCGGAATTTAGGAAGTATCTTTTTATCTCTTGAGTAAGCTTCACAAACTTTAGCAATAGCTCTAACAGTCATTTGTGCTGATAGATTAAAGTCTTTTTTTACAGTATTATAAACAAGTTTTTGCAACTTAAATTTACTTGATATTTTCTTCTCATATGCAACTTCAGCTATGTAATTACACGCAGCATTGTATTGAAACATTGTTTGTCTCAACATTTCTTTTTGTTCTTTTGTTGGCTCTAGCTTGATTTTCAATACTGTTTTCATAGTTGTTTACATTATAACAACTTACGGCAAAATATGGAAGAAATATTTTTATAAGGCGGCAATTCCTCCCTGCCGCAGCGCGACAGGGCATCCTTGCTCGTTTTCTTGGTGAATTACCTTTTAAGTCTTTAATTGTCTTAGTTGTTTGCAGCTATGGATTTTTCTACTTTGTAGCCAGCATTTATCCAAGCTGTAGTGCCACCAACTACATTGTAAAGTTTTGAAAATCCATGACGAGCTAGCAAACTGGTTGCTAGCGCAGAACGATAACCACTAGCACAAATTACAGCAGTTGGACGCTTGGCATCAAATTTTGAAAGCTCTCTTTCTAAAAATGCCAGTTGTGAATTAATTGCAGTAGTTGCATGACCTGATTGATATTCTCCTGGTCTACGTACATCAATAAGTTGTAATTGATTATTTTCATTAAGCTGTGTATTTAGTTCATCTACAGAGATTTGAGTTATTTGGCTTATGGCTAAATTAGCTTTATCCCAAGCAAAGATTTGTCCATCTAAATAGCCTTTAACATTTTCTATTCCTACACGAGCAAGCCTAGTAATAGCTTCTTTTACATTGTCTAAATCTTCAGCTACAAGGATGATAGGAGTATTTAAGGAAATAAAAGTTCCTGCCCAAGAAGCAAATTGTCCGCTAAGTGCAATGTTGAGCGAGCCTGGAACGTGTCCTGCTCCAAAAGCTGAAGACGAGCGAATATCTAAAACTAGATAGCCTTGTTGGATAAATTTATTTACTTCTTCAGGTGTCATTGCTAAAGGGTTAGGTAATTCAGCTAGAGCTTTTGCTCCAGTGCGATTGATTTCGGCATCTTTAGGAAAATAAGCTGGGACTTCTGGTAAATCAGCCGTCATCATTTTAACAAACTCATCTTTGTCCATTGCTTTTAGTGCATAGTTAAATTTCTTTTGTTCACCAATAGTTGATGAAGTTTCTTTTGACATACTTCGTCCACAAAGTGAACCGGCTCCATGTGCTGGGTAAACTTCCACTGCATCAGGTAACTTTAAGAGTTTTTCATGTAGACTGTTATAAAGCATTTCAGCCATTGCTTGAGGTGTATAACCTTTTGAGCCTACTAAGTCAGGTCGTCCAACGTCACCAATAAAAAGTGTATCTCCAGTTAAAACTTTTTGAGGTTCACTGGAAACTTCTTTATCTGTAACAGTTATAGAAATACTTTCTGGCGTATGACCAGGGGTTTCTAGAACTTTTAATAACACTTTTCCTAGTTTGATTTCATCGCCATCTTTAACCGCAAAATGGGGAAATGTTGCGCCAGCCTTTGCACCAAAAACAATTTCTGCTCCTGTACGTGCAGCTAGCTCTCGGTGTCCGCTAACAAAATCTGCGTGCAAGTGAGTTTCTATTACATATTTAATTTTTAAGTTTTCTGCTGCTGCGGTTGATAGATATTGGTCGATATCACGTTGTGGGTCTACTACTGCGGCTTCTCCCTCAGAACCAATTAAATATGAAGCATGTGCTAAACATCCTAGATAAAATTGCTTGAAAAACATAACTCCTCCTTAATCAATCAATTAGAAAATGAAATGATAGTTTTTAATAATTAAAAATATAGCTACTACCAGCACAAAAGTAGCAAACCCGCTTTTTAATGTAGTAGCAGAAACTTGATGAGCAACTTTAGTACCTAAAATTGTACCTATGGCGGCAATCACTGTTATAAGTATTGTCAAGCGCAAATCAAAAGAAGTATGTTGTAGATGACCAATTAAACCAGCTAAAGAGTTAATTGTAATTATTAAAAGGGAAGTGCCAATAGCATTTTTTATTTCTAAACCAGCAAAAAATATTAAAGCTGGAACAATTAAAAAGCCTCCACCAACACCTAAAAAACCCGTTAGTAACCCAACTACTAACCCTGCAATTATTGATTTAACTAGCTTGTTTTGAGAAACATTTTGAGAAATATCTTTTTGATCTTTTAGTAGCATCACTAGTGAAATTACTAGCATTACACTGCCAAAAATAAAAAGCAATGAAGTTGGACTAAATAAATAAGTTAGCCCTGAACCAAAATAAGCACCTGTCATGCCTGTAATACCAAAAATAGCAGCAATCTTTAGATCTACAGTTTTTTGTTTGTAATGTAGAAAAGTAGCTATTAAACTAGTCGTTCCTACTACAGCTAGAGACATACCAATTGCTTGATGTGCTGAAACGCCAATTACATAAACTAAAACAGGAACAGTGATAATTGAGCCGCCACCACCAATTAAACCTAAAGAAAAACCTATTGCTGCACTTAGTAAAAGGCCGATGACAAGTGAGGTAGCCATAACTAACCCCTTTGTATAGAACAAGTTTGACTATTTGTTTTATTCCAAGGTAATTTAGCAAGTAGCATTGCCATGGCACAACTATCAGTAAGAGCCGCAAAAACTAACCCAGCACCAACAAACATTGCTAAATAAATAAAAGCTGAATAAACAAAGATGCTTAATAAAGTGCCAAGTAAAACTAAAGAACCTGCTACAAGTCTTACCTGTCTTTCTAGTGACCAAGGAGCATTTTGACTACTTTCTATAGGGAGTCCGGCTGCTTGCCAAGCCATCATCCCACCTCTAACATTATAAACATCTCTAAATCCAAGTGATAAAAGTTTGTCTTGAGCCTGGCTTGCTCGTCGTCCACTACGACAAATTAAATAAACAGGCATTTGCTTATCTAGTTCACTTGCTCTTGTTTCTAATTCTCCTAATGGAATAAGACGCGCTTGAGCAATTCTTCCTGCTGCATATTCTGGATACTCTCGAACATCAACTAATAAACAATTTTCCTTGTTACTTAATACTCTATCAAGCTCATTTATTTCACACTCAAACTTTTGGGCTAACATAAGAAACTCCTTATAGTTTTTAATTATTTTCATATATAACTATAAAAGCATATAGGAATGGTGTCAATACTTTTTACCAAATATTTTTATTTATTTAAGAAAGTTAGTTAAAAATTAAGGTAAGGGAATTTTATTTTAATTGGCTTTAGCAGAGATTTTTTGAGGTAATTACAAGCAATTTTGCAAATTAAAAACCATTTTATCTTAATTGCAACTTAATATTTTTAAGCTTCCTAAATTTAGATGTCTAAATATAGAGCAGTATCAGGTTGACAAAAGCTAACCCCTTAATATAATTGCTAGTTTCGGTGCAAAGAAAGGAAGTTGTGCTTTATGCTCATTGATTTAGCTGAGCTACAAAAAAAGAAGAGATACAGTTAGCACATCTTTATCCAATAAATACATTAGATTGGCAAGACGATGAATCCAAGATAGTTTCAGATTGTTCTGTTACTTTAACACTTAGGCGACGTGGGCGAGAAATAGACTTAAGAGGTCAAGTAGAAACAGATGTAGAAACTTTTTGTGATCGTTGTTTAGTAGAGGTAAAAATACCAGTTCATACAATATTTAATTTAATTTGTTTATCAATAGCTAACTTAAGTAAAACTGATGAGATAATTTTAGAGAAAAATGAGTTGGATTTTCATTTTTATGAAAATAACCAAATTAATTTAGATGATTTAGTTTGTGAACAAATACAGCTTGCTTTACCAATGTCAAAACTATGTCAAGAAAATTGCCAGGGTTTATGTAGTGAGTGTAAGCAAAACCGTAACTTAAATGCTTGCAATTGTCCTAATAAATCGGTTGATTTACGTTGGCAAGCTTTGACAGATTTAAAGAAGAAACTACAATAAAACTTAATAAATTAAGGAGAAAAAATTATGCCAAATCCAAAGAGACGACATTCTAAAGCACGCCGAGGTAAACGCCGCGCACATGATGGTATTACAGCCCCACTTTTAATGGCTTGTCCTCATTGTAAAGCTCCAAAAGAAACTCACCGTGTTTGCTCTAAATGTGGCTATTATGGTGAAACTCAAGTATTTGAAACCGAAGAGTAAGTAATTTCAAAGGTTTAATAAAATGGGTAATCTATTAAGAGCCAGCATTGCTGGTACTGGGCATGCTCTACCAGAAAAAATTCTTACCAATGAAGATTTAGAAAAGTTGGTAGAAACAACTGATGATTGGATAATGACTCGTACCGGTATTAGAGAGCGTCATGTTGCTCGTCCTGATGAATACACTTCTACTTTTGCCGTTGCTGCTGCTCGTCAAGCATTAGAAACGGCTGGTGTAAAGCCAAGCGAACTAGATTTAATTATTTGTGCTACTGTTTGCCCAGATATGGCATTGCCTTCAACAGCTTGTTTAATTCAAACACAACTTGGAGCAAAACGTGCTGCTGCTTTTGATTTAGTTGCTGCTTGTTCTGGCTTTATTTATAGCTTAACTGTAGCAGATCAATTTATTCGTAGTGGTACAGCTAAACGAATATTAATTATTGGTGCAGAATTACTCTCACGCTATGTTGATTATACGGATCGTGCTACTTGCGTAATATTTGGAGATGGTGCAGGAGCGGCTGTAATAGTACCTAAGGATGATGGTTCTGGAGTTTTAGCAACACGTATGCAAAGCGATGGAGATTATGCAGAATATCTCTATATTCCTGGTGGTGGGACTCGTCATCCAGCTACATACGAAAGTATTAACTCTGGGCTTCACTATATAAAAATGAAGGGTAATGAGCTTTTCAAAATAGCTGTCCGCAATATGTGTGAAATCTCTAATTTAGTTTTTGATGAAGCTCGCTTAAAAGCTAATGATATTAACCTACTTGTTCCTCATCAAGCTAATCAACGTATTGCTGATGCTGTAGCAGAGCGTTTAGGAATTCCACCAGAAAAAGTATATGGTAATATTGCTCGTATTGGTAATACTTCTTCTGCTTCAATCCCAATAGCTCTAGATGAATGTCTTAAGGCAAATCGCATAAAGAAGAATGATATAGTAATGTTTGTTTCATTTGGTGCTGGAGTAACCTGGGGCGCGACTTTAGTTAAATGGTAAGGAAACAATTTTTTTTTGCTATATTTCTAATTAGCTTAATAGCTTGCCAAAATGCTAATAATGTTAGTAAACCCATTGATTTTGGCACGCCAACTAGGTATGAAGGTCAGCAAAAACCTCAGATAGCAGAATTAGTTGCTAAAGGTTCTTTAACTATTAAAAATATTTCTGCTTTAACAGAAAAACTAGATGAAGCACAACCCTTTGGGGAAGTAGTTGCACTGCATATCAAAAATGAAACTAACCAAACTCAAACTTTCCGAGTTGATTGTGGTACAGTTTTACGCGCGTTAGTGGCTCGTTATCAAGACTTAGTTGTTACTCGCTCAGTTCAAGTTGAAGTGGTTGCATATGGTGAATGGACTGGTAATTTGGAAGTTTTTTCCCTACAAATGCGCCGTCATTACCCCTATAAACCGGCAGAATATCAGCTAGGAAATATAGCTAGTGGTGATTTACGAAGATTAGTTGAATGTTTCTGTTTTCGCCATCCAGAAACAGAAACAAAAGTAGATTTAACTCCAGTGCAATACGCTATTTGGCGTGTTGTTGATGAAGTAACATTAAAGCAATTACTTGTTTATAGTCAGGGACGTGGAAATCCTTCTTTAGATGAGCGAGAGCAGCTAGAAAAACAAGCTACAGAACAAGGACGTTTTACAGATCAAATCCTAACAGATTGTCAAATTACGGCCAAATTCCTTGACTCAAACCCTTGATTGAAATAAAAAACTATAGTTTTTTGATGTGGTTGATAACTTAAATAAAGTAGAAAAGAAAATAACAATATCTAGCTTTCTAACTAAGTTCTTTTTGGGCATTGGCTTAGGGGCAGTTTTTCTTAGTATTGGTTTTGTAGGAACATATAGATTACTTAATAATCTTTCTTTTTTCCTTGCTCCAGCTTTACTAGTAATAAGCCTTATACTAGGTTTACTTATTGATATTTTAATGATTCGCTATTTCTTAAAAAATCGAGAGCATGTATTTACTCAATTATATGAAGACCAGTAAAAATTTAGGAGTGTAGATTTAGTTATGACAAAAACAGCTTTTGTCTTTCCCGGTCAGGCTTCACAATATGTAGGAATGGGGCGGGACTTTTATGAAAAATATCCAGTAGCAAAAGAAGTTTTTGACCAAGCTGATCAAGCATTAGGTTTTTCTATTAGTAAACTTTGTTTTGAAGGGCCAGATACAGAACTGCAATTAACTGCTAATACACAACCTGCTATTTTAACTGTTTCTGTTGCTGTTTACCGAGTTTTAGCCAGTTTAGGAATAAAGGCGGATTATTTAGCCGGCCATAGTTTAGGAGAATATTCTGCTTTAGTTGCTGCTGAGGTGCTAGATTTAGCTATAGCCGTTCAACTAGTTCATAAACGAGGTCTTTATATGCAGACGGCTGTACCGGCTGGAGTTGGTGCTATGGCGGCAGTTATTGGGGCAGACTTTCAAATAGTAGAAGAAGTTTGCCAACAAGTAGCAGGCTCAGAAGTTTGTAGCACGGCTAACTTAAATACTCCTACACAAACCGTAATTGCAGGTGAAAAGCAAGCTATAGAAAGAGCAATTGCAGAACTAAAACTGCGTAAAGCTGGACGTGTAAAACTTCTACCTGTTAGCGCACCATTTCATTGCCAACTTATGAAACCAGCCGCAGATAACTTAGCTAAAGATTTAGAAGCAGTAGATTTTCCTAGTCCAAAAATCCCGTTAGTTAATAATGTTGATGCTCAGATTATTATGGATGGCAAAAAGCTAAGAGATAGCTTAATTAGACAAGTTTGCGCTCCTGTCAGATGGACAGAATCTATAAAATTATTAGCTGAGAATGGTGTAACTAGATTTATTGAAGTCGGGCCAAAAAATGTTTTAATAGGATTAATAAAAAACATTGTTGATAACGTCTCGTTAGCTAATATAGAAGACGATAAAACTCTACAACAATTTATTAGTAATAACACTTGTAGTAATAGTGTGAGTGCTAATTAAGAAAATTATTTTGAAAAACTAATTTAATATTTATATTTGAAAGGTAGGAAAAGTCATGGCAGAAGTATCAAATGTTGAAGAAAGAGTAAGACAAATTATTGTTGAAGAATTAGGTGTAGATGAAGCAGAAGTAACTTCTAATGCTAGATTTATTGATGATTTAGGTGCTGATTCTTTAGATACAGTTGAACTAGTAATGCACTTTGAAGAAGAATTTGGTATTGAAATTCCAGATGAAGATGCTGAAAAAATTACTAGTGTTAGAGATGCAATTGCTTATATAGAGAGTCATTTAGCAAAATAAGCTATTAAGCTAAATTAACTAACTTAAAAACCTTAAATTTTTATTAAGTAAAAGTTTTAGTTAGGAGGCTGTGTGAATCGTCGAGTAGTGGTTACAGGCGTTGGATTAGTTAGCGCGCTCGGTAATACTGCGGAAGATAATTGGAGTAGTTTGATTGCAGGTCGTAGCGGTATTGAAAATATTACTCATTTTGATGTTAAAGAATATCCAGTAAGATTTGCTGGAGAAGTAAAAAATTTTAATCCAGAAAAGTTTATTATTAAAAAAGAAGTTAAGAAAATGGACGTGTTTATTCACTATGCCATTGCTGCTTCACAAGAAGCAGTTGATTCTTCTGGGCTAAAAATAACTCCAGAAATAGCTGACCAAGTAGGTACTTATATTGGTTCAGGAATAGGTGGCTTTGGCATTATTGAGCGTGAACACACTAAATTACTACAGGGTGGGCCAGGCAAAGTATCACCTTTCTTTATTCCATCCACAATTGTAAATCTTGCTTCTGGTAATGTCTCAATTCGTTTTGGTGCAAAAGGGCCAAACTCTGCTACTGCAACAGCTTGTGCTTCAGGAGCGCATGCAATAGGAGACGCTTTTAAGATTATTCAGCGCGGTGACGCTACAGCTATGATCTGTGGCGGGGCCGAAGGTGCTATTACTCCAATGAGTGTTGCTGGCTTTGCTGCCCTTCGCGCACTTTCAACTAGAAATGAATCTCCACAAACAGCTAGCCGTCCTTTTGATAAAGAAAGAGATGGATTTGTTATTGGTGAAGGTGCAGGAATTTTAATGCTTGAAGAATATGAATATGCTCGCCAACGAGGAGCAAGAATTTTTGCTGAAGTAGTTGGCTATGGTATGTCTTCAGATGCTTTCCATATTACTCAACCTTCAGAAGATGCTGATGGTGCTATTCGGGTTATGAAAAATGCTCTTAAAGATGCTGCACTTAGCCCAACAGATATTAGTTATATCAATGCTCATGGCACTTCAACCCCTTTTAATGACAAAATAGAGACTTTTGCTATTAAACAAGTTTTTGGTGAACATGCTTATAAAATCCCAGTAAGTTCTACTAAGTCAATGACAGGACATTTACTTGGTGCTGCTGGAGGATTAGAAGCAGGAATTAGTGTGTTAGCACTTTATCACCAGCTTATCCCTCCAACCATTAACTATGAAACACCAGACCCAGACTGTGACCTTGACTATGTGCCAAATAAAGCGCGTTCAGCCAAGATGCAATATGTGCTTTCTAACTCATTTGGATTTGGTGGAACAAATGCTGCATTAATCTTTAAGCGTTTTGAGGAGTAAAATCGTGAAAATAATAGTTTGTGTTAAACAAGTTCCTTCTCGTGACGCGATTTTGCGTATCAATGAGACAGGTAATTGGATACAAGATCGTGATATTGCTTATGATACAAATGAGCCAGATGCTTATGCTGTAGAAGAAGCTTTGCAAATTAAAGAAAAACTAGGGGGCGAAGTGGTTATTTGTTCACTAGGCCCAGAACGTGTTCAAATGGTTATAAAAGAAGCACTTGCTAAAGGGGCTGACCGTGCAATTCATATTTGTGACCCAGCCCTAGATAACCTAGATGCACTAGGTCAAGCTAGAGCAATGGCTGAGGTAATTTCTAAAGAAGGCTTTGATTTAGTTTTTACAGGTCTTCAATCAGATGACTATGGCTTTGCTCAAACAGGTGTAATTTTAGGGGAATTATTGGGCGTTCCAAGTGCTACCATTGCAATGGCTGTAGAAGCTGATGAAGCTAACAAAACTGTAAGAGTTAAGCGAGAACTAGAAGCAGGTTGGTTCCAATGGTACAAATTGCCTATGCCAGCATCTATCAGCATTCAATCAGGGCTTAATCAACCTCGCTATGCTACCTTAAAGGGAATTATGAATGCTAAAAAGAAGGAAATTCGCAAAGTTACTTTAGCAGATCTCTCTCTTAATGCAGAACTTTTAAGCTCTAAGCAAAGAATTGAGAAAGTTTACTTTCCAGTTAAAAGTAAGAAAACAGAAATCATTGATGGTTCAGCTAAAGAAGCAGCGGCCAAATTAGTAAACAAATTAAAGCAAATGCGCGCGCTTTAGTCGCTAGCATATAAAGAGGAGCGAAATTTAATGAGCGGAATACTTGTATTTGCAGAACAACGCGAAGGTAAGCTTAATCGTGTCACCTATGAAGCTGTTGTAGCTGGTCAACGCCTTTCAGCTAGCTTGAGCCAGCCACTTTCAGTAGTTTTGTTACGCTCTGGAGTAGACGCAATTGCTCAAGAACTAGCAACAAAAAGTAGATAATGTTTATCTAGTTGATAATGAACATTTAAAAAATTACACTCCTGATGGCTTTTCTTTAGCAATGCGCCAAGCCATTGAACAACTTCAACCTAGCTATGTTTTACTTTCACATACTTACTTAGTGCGTGACTTTGCTCCTAAATTAGCTACATCAATGGGTAAATCTTTGATTGCTGATTGTGTTGGCTATAAATTGGACGGCTCAAAACTTACTTTAGTAAGACAAATCTTCCAAGGAAAAATTAATGCTGATGTTAGCGTTCATGACAGCGCACCAGTTTTAATTTCATTCCAAGCAGGAGCTTTTAGAGGAGATGATATTGAAGCAGGCAGTGCTTCAGTAAAATCACTAGCAGTAACTCTTTCAGCCGATCAAATCCGCCTAGAGCCACAAGAATTATTTAGAGAAGCTAAACAATCTGTAGATTTAACTCAATCTAAGATTATTGTTTCTGTTGGTCGTGGCATCAAGAGCCAAGAAAATATTGCTGTAGTAGAAAAACTAGCTACAGCTTTAGAAGCTGATATTGGTGCTTCTCGTCCAATTTGTGATTCTGGCTGGTTGCCAATGGATCGCCAAATTGGTAGTTCTGGTCAAACCGTAGCACCAAAACTTTATTTAGCTGTTGGCATTTCTGGAGCAATTCAACACGTAGTAGGAATGAAAAATGCGTCAACCATTGTAGCTATAAACAAAGATGCTAATGCTCCAATTTTTGATATTGCAGATTTTGGTATTGTTGGAGATCTATTTGAGCTTGTACCTGCTATAGTTGATGAAGTTGAAAAAGCAAAGGCTGAAGGCTAGATTTAATTAAAAAATTCTAAAAATAAAGGCGAGCAGAGCTTAAAAACGCTTTGGCTCGCTTTTGTTTTACTAAAAATTTTAGCTTAAAATATTATTAGGATTTTTCCTAAAAACATCTATAAATATTACTTTACAAGCTTAATTACCAAGTGCAAACTAAAGAATCTATCACCCTCTAAACTTATTTTAATTTTGTAAATTAACCAATTTTGCCCCTATGAGATATCTCATAACTATATTATTTATCTTACTGTTAGTCCCTTCAGTATTAGCACAGAGCTATAAATTTAAGATTTATAATACTAGCAGTGGTTTACCTAATAATGCAGTTTACTACATTCTTCAAGATAGTAAAGGTTATGTTTGGTTTGCTACCAATGATGGGGTTTGTCGTTATGATGGAGTTAAATATCAGTCTTTTACTATGGAACAAGGTCTAGCTGATAATTCAGTACGTGCAATTGTAGAGGATAAAAAAGGGGATTTATGGTTTTTAACTCGTTCCGGGATTAGTCGTTATAATGGAAGTAAGTTTACTAATTATACCGTAAACGAAGGATTACCAGAAAATGAAATTCGCTCAGGTCTTTGTGCAGAAAATGGGAGTTTATGGTTTGGTACTAGTAAGGGATTAAGTCATTTTGATGGTGAGAAATTTATTAATTATGGTTTAGAAGTAGGATTGCCTAATAGCCCTATTTGGAAAATTTTAGAAGCTAAATCAGGAGGTTTATGGTTGGGCTTAAGGGGAGCAGGTTTAGCAAAATTTGATGGTAAAAAATTTACTGTTTATGGCAAAGCACAAGGGCTTTTAGATGAAAATGTTTTTGATTTAGCTCTTGACTCTAATAATGGTGTTTGGATTGCTACAGGAGGGGGAGTTTACTACTTTTCTCAAGAAAATTTCCGTCCTTATACTTCTTTGGACGGTTTAGGTAGTGAAAGAGTTAGCTCTATAAGATTAGATCGTTTTGGACGTGTTTGGTGTGGTACTTATGGAGGTGGAATTTCTCGATTAGAAAAGGACGGACATTTTACGGTATTTAACCGTAAAAATGCTCTTCCAGACGATTACATTATTTCCCATATGCAAGATTATGAGGGTAATATTTGGTGGGGGACTCAACGTAGTGGAGTTTTTTACTTTCTAAATGAAAATTTTAGTAACTACACAGAAAAAAACGGCATAGGAGAAGGTACTATTTCAGCCGTTTCTCAAGCTTCAGATGGGATAATGTGGTTTTCTTCTTTTAGCAACGGCTTAATTTCTCTTAGTCCTGATGGTAAAACTCAAAGTTATGGAATAAAAGATGGTTTAATGGAAGAAGAACTTTGGGCAGTGCTTGCTGATAGCCGTGGGCGAGTGTGGACAGGTGGACATAAAGGAATTTCTTGTTATGAAAAAGGGAGATTTACTAATTTTTTACCTAGTCAAATTGGGATAAAGACACGAATAACAGCTTTTATTGAAGATAAAGAAGGGCGAATTTGGATTGGCTCAGATAGTTCTACAAGTGATGGAATTGTTGTTTATGATAATAATGAGTTTACTTTTTATTCTACTAAAGAAGGTTTGATAAAAAATCAAGTTAATAGTTTTGCTTTAGATAATAAAGGTAATTTATGGATTTGTACTGAAGGCGGTTTAAGTTGTTTTAATGGTAAAGAATTTACTAATTATACAGAAAAAGAAGGATTACCTAATAAATATGTTCATCGGTTTTATCAGGATGAACAAGGTTATTTTGGGTCGGCATGGGTGTTGGAATAGCTAGATTTGATGGAAAGACATTTCAATATTATACAAAAAAAGATGGACTATCAGATAATGCTATCCGTTCAATTACTAGCTATAATGGAGCTTTATGGATAGGTACTTTAAGAGGAATTTCGGTTTTTGATGGTAAAAAATTTACTAATTATACAATCAAAAATGGTTTAGTTAATGATGGGATAACTAATGGAATTAAATCAAAAATAGATAATAGTCTTTGGTTTAGCACTATTGAAGGAGTAATACGATATCAGCCTAAAGAACAATTACTAGTAGCCAAAGCTCCAATAGTTCATATAACAAGCATTTTAGCTGGAGAAGGGCAAATATCTTTAGCAGATTATTTTAGTGTAGATTACAAGCAAAATACTGTTAAATTTGATTTTGTTGCTTTGTCTTTTACTGATGAAACATCAATACGCTATAGTTACTTATTAGAGAATTTTGATAATAAATGGTCAGAACCTAGTGAACAAAGATTAGCACGCTTTACTAATTTGCCTGCAAGAGAATATACATTTTTAGTAAAAGCTGTTTCAGCCGCTGGTATTTGGGAGCCAACCCATTGCAATAAAATTTGAGGTACTTCCACCTTATTGGCAAACCTGGTGGTTTCGTTTTTTAGTTATAGTTGTAATTGCTTTATTAGCCTATGGTATTTATGCTTGGCGTATTGAGGCTTTTAGGCGTAGGCATGAAAGCCGTATTGCTAGCTTACGACAGCTTTTAGAGAGTATACAAGTTATTAACTCACAACTTGAGCTAGAGACAGTTTTACAAGATATTGTGTCACAAAGTGCAAAACTTATTGGTGCTGAACCAGGAGGTATTGGTTTAGTTGAAGATAACAATATTGTTTTTCATCGGTTATGGCTAAAAGATCACTGGCAAAATGACTTACTACAATTTTCTATTGAAGATAGCATTGTTGGTCAAGCTGTAACTAAAGCTGAAACAATTGTTATTAATGAGCCTACAGAAAAAGAACTAAATTTTCCTAATAACCTAAAGCCTTACTATAAGAATGGTTTTATGGATGTACCAATAATTACTCGTACGGGTAAAGTTGTAGGAGTTTTAGATATTCGCCGTCGTATGGGTAAACCTCTTTTTACTAAATTAGATCGTCAACTAATAGAGTCTTTAGCTAATCAAGCTGCTGTAGCAATAGAAAATGCCGCTCTTTATGGTGAACTTGAAAAACTCTACCGAAATGAACAGCAAATAACACGAACTTTGCAAGATCTAGATAAAATGAAGACCAACTTTGTTATTTTAGCCTCTCATGAAATGCGCACTCCGCTAACTATTCTAAAAGGCTATCATGATGTTTTACTTAATGCTTCAAGTAGCTCGCTAACTAAAAGTCAGCAAAGAGCTTTGTCTGTTTGTCACAAAACCATAGATAGGCTTGTTATTATTGCTAATGATATTTTAGAAATGCTAAAAATTACTGAAGGAAAAGCAATGCTTAAACCTAGTAGTTTTAACTTAAAAGATTTAGTAAGTGAAGTTATAAATGATTTAAGCGGATTTATTGAAAAACGTGATCAAAAATTACATTTGAGTATTGATAGTGATATTTCAGAAGTATGTTTAGATAAAGAAAAGATTAGGTTAATACTATTAAATCTCTTACAAAATGCTATTAAATTTACCCTAGATAAAGGTGAAATAAGTTTAGAGTTAATTCGGGAAAAAGAATTTATTCATATAACTGTTAAAGATGATGGTATAGGTATTGTGGAAAAAGAGTTAGAGCGAATTTTTGATAAGTTTTATACAGGTGGAGACCCAATGCAACATAGTTCTGGGAAATATGAATTTGGGGCGCGTGGTACAGGTCTTGGACTAGCTATTGCTAAAAACTATGCAGAAATTCATGGAGGACGACTTTGGGCAGAGTCTGACGGCCCTGGAAAAGGCAGTAGTTTTCATTTGTTGGTTCCTGAAAAGTTAAGTTAAATTTCCCAAAAACCAATAGTAGCCTTAAAACTTAACATTTGACATGCACCATTAATTACAGCATGCATTGGATTAGCAGCTAGTTTAATGTCTAAAGATGTTTTTCTAGCAACTAAGGCTGACATCCCTGGTAAACAAGCACCTCCACCTGTTAAACAAATCCCGCTTTCTATAACTTCACAGCTTTCTTCTATTTGTAAATCACGAACTACATCACAAATAATTGTAACTATTTTATTTATTACAGGGGACATTGCTTGGGAAATAACTTCTGTTTTAATTTCAGCTATAGTGCTTTTTCCTGTCTTAGAATCAATAGCAGATACTTTTTCTAATAATTGTGATTTTGCAGCTAATACTCCAATTTTTTGAGTTAATCGCTCTGCTTCTAATAATGATATAGAGAGATTATAATGAGCCAACATCATATCTTGTATTGCTCTATGAATATCACTACAAGCAATAGGAGTTGCAGCCGTGGAAATTAAAGAGCTACTACGAATAACAGCAATATCTGTTACACCATCGCCAATATCTACTAACATTTGGGCATAAGGAGGAAGAAACGTCTAAACCTGCTCCTATGGCAGCAGCTAAAGGTTCTGGAGCAAGCTTCACTTTTGATGCTCCAGCTCGCAAAGTTGCTTCAACTATGGCTGCTCTTTCTTCATCTGTTGCATTTGTTGGAGCGCAAGCTAAAACTCTAGGTTTTATTAGGCCAAAGCGTTTAGCTTTATGTAGAAGTGGGGTTAAAAGGTGTGTTGCAGCATCTAGGTCTTTAATTACTCCACCGCGTAAGGGAAGAATTGAGTATGAACCAGAATCATTTTTAACAGGTGGTAAAGCAGATTTACCAACAGCTTCAACATTCCCCTTATTTGAATTTATTTTAACAGCAGAAGGAATATCAGCAATAATTCCTCGGCCCTGTGCATAGAGACGAGTGTTTGCTGTCCCTAGATCTATAGCTATGTCTGGATCTGCTACTACTTTTCGCAGTTGAGAGAAAACAGATTGTAGCACGCTTTATACCTCAGAATTTATTGGCTTGGGAAGTGGCTGGATCTTCAACAATAATAAACAATTAGGTTATATTTTGTCGATCAAAAGATCCTTTAATTTAGCTAAACTTAAAAGACTGTTTATTTTACTTAAATAGGATATCAGGACTTTTTGCTATAAACCGTTTATTAACTATGAAATAGCAAATTATCCTTGTTCTAAATTTTTTCTTCTGTTATAGTCTCGAACTCTTATTTTATTAATAAGATTGCACTTCTAAAAATTGTTTTGTAAAACTTTATTTATCTATAAATTACAAGGAGTTAATAAACTAGCGAGCAAAAGTTAAACAATTTTCTTAGATCAATTTTCTTAGTTTTTGGAGGTTAAATGTCTTTTGATAATTCACGGTTTAGAGTAGCAAAGCTTTTTCTAATGGCTTTAGCTTTACCTACAGCATTATTTGGTTGGGGACAAAGTAAAGTATTAGGATGGCAAAACCCGTCCGTGCAAAGTAAAAAAGCATCTATTAGAGGTAAAGATAATTCTTTTTCTCCAGAATTATCTCAAAACTTAAAATTCCCCAATGTTGGTAAAGTTCCTAATTTATTACTTAGCGAATCAATAATAAATGCAAACCATTCTCTAACAGAGAATAAACCTATTACCCTACCAAATTTACGTAAATCAGTAACAGATGAACTCCCACAGCTTTTATCTCAAAGCGCGGGAATTGCTAAATTCCCTAAATTTCCAATCAATGGGACTTATGATAGTTATGTTTCATTGGTTCAAAATTTTGAAGCTACTGCATATAGTATAAAAGGTGTAACGGCTTGTGGTGCGCGTGTTCGTAGTGGAATAGTAGCAGCAGATCCAAAAATATTGCCTTTAGGGTCAATAGTAAAAATTCAAGCGGGTAAATACTCGGGACTTTATCGGGTTATGGATACAGGCCCTGCAATTCGTGGCAACCGCCTAGATATTTATATGGCATGTCGTAAAGAAGCTAAAAATTTTGGCCGTCGTAAAATACATGTGGAAATAGTTCGTTATGGTTGGGGTGATGGAAATAAATTAGAAGAAATCGCCCAAGGTCAATAAAGCTTATATTAGTAAATTTTCTATTACTTAAAATAGCTTGGTGCTTTGCCAAGCTATTTTATTTTGTAAGTTAGAAGGCTGAGAAATTGCATTAGGAAATAGACTAGCATAGGTTTTCTTTCTTATAGCTAATCAATATAATCATTGCTTATTCTTATAAATTTTTATAAGTAACTAAGGAGTATTTACTTAATGCTAGCAGTTGGAACTGTGCTGCAAAACCGTTATTTAATAGTAAATAAAATAGGCCAAGGCGGTATGGGTGCAGTTTATGAAGCCAAAGACCAAAGATTAGGTGTGACTGTAGCACTTAAGGAAACTATCGTAAACCAAGAAGCTTTACATAAGGCTTTTGAAAGAGAAGCTAAACTACTAGCAAAACTAAGACATGCCAGCTTGCCTGTTGTAAGTGATTATTTTTTGAAGGCGATGGGCAATATTTGATAATGCAATATATTGATGGTAAAGACTTAGGGAATTGCTATTAGAAAAAAAAGTTTTTCCACTTATTGATGTACTTAATTGGTCAGAACGCTTGCTAGATGCTTTAGATTATCTTCATAGCCAAAACCCTCCAATAATTCACCGAGATATTAAACCCAGCAATCTAAAACTAACTGAACGTGGCGAAATTATTTTGCTAGATTTTGGACTAGCAAAAGGCAATCAATCCCAAAGCAATACAAATGCAAGTATTTATGGTTATACCCCACATTATGCCCCAATAGAACAAATTGAAGGCACAGGAACAGATGAACGAAGCGATATTTATGCCTTAGCAGCAACTATTTATCATTTATTAACAGGTGTAAAACCTGCTGATGCAATGCCTAGGGTCTTAAGCGTACTTAATGGTAATAGTGATCCTTTGCGTCCAGCTTGTGAAATTAGTCCACAAATCCCAATTGCTATTTCAGAAGTTTTATCTAGGGCATTATCTCAGAAACGGGATGAACGCCCAGCTAGCATTGCTCAAATGAAAAAAGAGCTAAACGATGCAATAAAAAAGACTCAAGACCCACAGCTAATGACAGTTTTATCTGCTGCAAATAAATCAAACGATAAAATACAAACGTCTCCATCTTTACAAGTAAAAACGGTTCCTTTTAATGAAAATGATAATATTGCTACATTAGTAAAAGACGGTAATAATAATATACCTCAGACTAACCCTGGTACAAATCCACAAGCTAAAGCAGAACAAACACAACTAGTTACAAGGGTTAATGATACTGTACAAATACCAGCAGATAGACTAAATAATTTACCAGAAAAGTCTAGTAAATTGCCTTTTTTAGTAGCAATAGCAAGTATTTTTATTTTTGCTACTGCAATAGTTGTAGGATTGTTCTTTTTATCAAAAAATAAACCTAGTACAACAAACTTTTCAGCTAGCCAAGCTATAGATATTTCTCTAGCTTCTAAAGATGAGCGTAAACCTACCCCACTATCCGCAAAAGTAATTTTAGGTTATGGGCTAAATGAACCTCGTTACTATGAAGTTTTAGCTTTAGCAGGTGAAATAAAGCTAACCCTTAATGTTATTGCTAATGGTGCAACAGTTACTTTAGAAACCCTAGACAAAGATCTTAAGCCTTTACCTAGTAGCATATTATCTTTAAGTTCTTTATCTAATCATAATGAGCAAAAAACAATTACATTTATTAACTCTGCAAAACAAAAAATTATCTTAAAACTCTCTAATAACTACCCCAAAGACTTAAAAGCTTATCGACTGCAAATAAATGGTAATTTAGAACTAGCTGTTTCTAAAGAAGTTAGTGATGTTAATAAATTATCTGCTCTAGCAAAAGAGTTTGAAGATAGGGATAATCCAACTCCTTTATCTAGCAGCCAAATAGTTAATAAAGGCAACGATAAGGATCTTTACTATAATTTTGATGCTGATCCAGGGGAAATTAAATTGGCTTTAAATGTTATTTCTAATGGTTCAACAGTGGTAGTCAATATTTTTGATGAATCTGCCAATCTAATACAATTTTCTAATAACACTACAGATCTTTCTTTAGCTGCGGTTGCTTTTCATAATGAAAAGAGTGTTACAACGATAAATAATACACGTAAGCAAAAACTTTTAATGAGAATTTCTAGTAACTATCCAAATGACTTAAAAGCTTATCGCTTAGTTTTAACTGGGCCAATAAAATATAGCAAAGAGAAAGAAAAAACAAATTTTGCATCACTCTTAAAAGAGTTTGAAGCTAGGGATAATCCAATTGTTTTGGCTAGCAATGAAATAATTCAACGTGGTAACGAAAAAGACCTTTACTATACTTTTAGAGTCCAACCAGGAGAATTGCAATTTTCTTTAGATTTAATTTCTAACGGTAGCACATTGTCAATACAAGCTTTTGATGATCAAGATAAACCTATTAAATTCAACAATAATAGTAGTGAATTTTCCCTTGCTGCTACTGCGGATCATCATGAAAAAAGAAATTTTTCATTAATCAATGAACGTAGCCAATCAATTTTAATGCGTATTAGTAACAGTTACCCAAAAGACTTAAAAGCTTATCGACTGCGCTTAACTGGAGCAATACAAATTATTAAACCAGATCCTAGCGCAAATAAAGCTTTTGAATCTTTGTCTAAACTATTTAATGACCGTGATAACCCAAAACCTTTAACTAGCAATGAAATATCTGCTCAAACAGGTAGCGAAAAAGATTTATATTACACTTTTGTTGCTGAAGCAGGAGAAATTGACCTAACACTTGGTCTAATGTCTGATGGAAGCACAATTGCTGTTGAATTTTTTGATAAAGATAATAATCCTATAGCTTACATAGATAAAAGTACAGTTTTTTCTGTAAGTAGCACTAGTAATAAAGTTTCAGAAAAAAGTATAACTTTGTTAGTTAAAGAGAAGCAAAATATATTAATGCGTATTACTAATACATATCCTCAAAGTATTAAAGAATATAGCATTGAGCTAATAGGATCTTTAGAGTTAAATCAAAATAATGATTTAGTTCCAGTTCAATAATTAAGCATATTACCTGAAGGTATTTTATAAATTATTGAAAATAAATGTTTCTTAATGCCCTGTAGGGGCATATGATAATAGCCTTGTCATTTAAGGCAAAGCATTAATTAAATTAAAGTAGGTATAAAATCTTGATTAATAGTAATGAATCAATAGTATTAGTTGAAATAACTAGAGGTAGCATTGTTGAATCCCGGCATAGAGGAATGATTGCAATTGTTAATCCTAAAAATGAATTAATTAGCTCATTGGGAGATATAAATTTTATTACTTACTTAAGGTCTTCTGCTAAACCTCATCAAGCAATTTCTGTTATTTTAAGTGGTGCTAGTGAGCATTTTGGCTTTACCAAAGCTGAATTAGCTTTAATGGCTGGCTCTCATAACGGAGAACCTTATCATGCTGATTGTGCCGCTAGCATTTTATCTAAAATTAATTTACCTTATACAGCTTTATGTTGTGGTGTTCATAAGCCTTTTAGTCACACTGCTGCTAAAGTTTTAGGAAAACAAGTAAATGAGCTACATAATAATTGCTCTGGCAAACATGCTGGAATGTTAGCTAGTGCAATTATTGGAAAATATAGCTTAGAAGACTACTACAAAATAGAACATCCTGTTCAACAAGCTATAGCTAATGTTGTTGCTGAATTTGCTGGAATTAGTCGCCAAGATTTAATTATGGCAATTGATGGTTGTAGCGCGGCGACTTTTGCTATTAGCGTTAGACAAATGGCTTTGATTTATGCTCGTTTAGTAAATCCAGAAAATTTAAGCCCACAGTTGCAAAAAGCAGCAAATTTGATAACTAGCGCGATGCTAGAATTTCCTGAAATGGTAGCGTCTGACACAGATAGAATTGACACAGATTTAATGCGTGCTTTGCCTGGTCAACTAGTTGCTAAAGCAGGGGCAGAAGGTGTTTATACAATTGGGCTACTGCCTAGTGAAAAATATCCTTATGGTTTATGTATTGCAATTAAAATTGAAGATGGCGACATTGGACGAGCGCGTAACGCAGCTATTTTAGCTACTGTTGAGCAGCTAGGCATTTTATCTAATTCAAATATGGAAAGCTTAAAAGCTAAATATTTGCCACCAATAACAAACCATCGTGGTTTGTATGTAGGGGAAATAAAGCCAACACTTAAATTAAGTGTATAATTTGAAAATTTTGATTCTTAAGTTATAGATAATTGATATATTTATCAATTATTCCTTTAATTTTACTTAAGTCAATATTACCGCCTGAAACAATAACACCAATATTTTTATATTTTGCAAGATTTACTTTATTTGCTAGTAACGCAGCAGCGGCAACTGCTCCAGAGCCTTCTATAATTTGGTGATCATTTAGGAGAAAATTAAAAATTGTCTGCTCAATTTCTTCTTCTGTAACTGTAACAATATCTTTAACATATTTTTTGACAATTGGAAAAGTGCAAGTATTATCTTCTAAATTCCCTGATAGACCATCAGCAATGGTTGGTAATTTTGTTACTTTAACAATTTCACCTGCTTGAAAAGAGCTTTGCATAGCTGTTGAATTAGCTGGTTGTACTCAATAACATCTATTTTATGTTTTGCTCCAACTATGGCACAGCCTGCTAAGAGTCCTCCACCGCCAACAGGAACAAGCAGTAAATCAAAAGAGCGATTTTTAAGCGTTTCTACGGCTACGCTAGCCTGACCAGCGATAATTTCTAAATCATTGTAGGGCGAAACAAATTCTATTTTTCTTTCTTTTGCCATTTGTCGAGCAATTATTTCTGCCTGGTCATAATCTTCACCTTCAATTATTAAGTTAGCTCCAAAACGTTTGATTGCTGCTATTTTTGTTGCTACAGCGGTTTTTGGTACAACAATAGTTGGCTGCATACCCAACTTAGAAGCAGCATAAGCCATTCCAAGACCATGATTACCTGCTGAAACTCCCAAAACTTCTTTTATCCCTAATTTTCTAAGCCTTAATAATTTATTAAATGCTCCTCGAAGCTTAAAAGAGCCTGTAAGTTGTTGATTTTCCCACTTGATATAAATGTTTGGAAAATTTTTATTAGTAGCTAAACTTACTAGATCAGTTAGCCAGTAATTTTTAGTGCAGGGAGTTTCTAAAACATGATTTTTTATTCCTTTAACTGTTTTTTCTATTGTCTTAAATTTTAAACTTTTAACTAAATTTTTCATTTTTTAGGACAGTCCTTAATTATCAATTTTCTATTTGGTATTCCAATTACACTAAATGGGATAGAGATTAAAACAAAAAAAGATAAATAAAAATTAATGGCGGACGAAAAGTTATTGTTTAGGAAGTAGATAGGGTTTTCTGATAAATTTGGCATAAAAGTTTTATAAATTTGGCATAAACATTGCCTAAAGGCTCTACAAAATACTAAATAACTTTTTAATGGGGATAAAAATATGATAGAGCCTTCTGCACAAATGAGAAATATCAGCGTTTTAATAGCCTTTGTTTTATTTTGGATTGTTATTGCCTTTTTAATCAAGTAAACATATTTTAATTTATTGAAAACTAAAATAGTTATTGTTCCGATAAGATTTTATCTAAATCAGCTTGGCTTACTTTTCCTGTTGATGCAATTAATTTAGCTGCACGATCACAACATTCTTGTAATTGATGTCCAGCGTGTCCTCTTGTCCAAGTCCAAGTGATTTGATGCTTTTGACAAGCTTTATTAAGCCTATCCCAAAAATCAAAATTGGCTTTCTTACGAAATTCTCCGGTCATAGTTTTAATTACATATTGTGAATCAGAAACTACTGTCACCTTGCAAGGTTCGCGCAGTTGTTCTAAACCTATACAAACAGCAACAATTTCTGCTTGCTGATTACTAGCGTTTCCTAAATATTCACCAAAAATCTTTTGCACTTCTTTATATGTCAAAATTGCTACTGCTGCTGCTCGGCTTTCACCTGCTTGATAATTAGAATTACCTAGGCTACAACCATCACAAACTAATGAAATCTCTTTCATAAACCTTCTTTCTAGAATATATTTTTTAACCCATACTATTTGCAGGCGTTATTCTACTTTGCTTTAATTAAAGAAAGAAATTAAAGCTGGAAAATTTATTGATTACTTAAGATTTATTACAATTATTATGATAAATAAAATTACTGTTATTGAAGGAAATATTGCTAAACTGTCCGTAGATGCAATAGTTAATGCTGCTAATCGCTCTTTATTAGGCGGAGGTGGAGTAGATGGAGCAATTCATCAAGGAGCAGGGCCAGAACTTTTAGAGGAATGTAGAAAGTTAAATGGATGTGAAACTGGAGAAGCTAAAATCACTAAAGGTTATAAATTGCCTGCTAAATGGGTAATTCATACTGTAGGCCCTATTTGGCGAGGAGGCACTCATCAAGAGGAAGAGTTTTTAGCACGTTGTTATCGCAATAGCTTAAAACTAGCTGTAGAAAATCAAATTAAAACAATTGCTTTTCCTGCAATTAGTACAGGTGCTTATGGTTTTCCATTAGATAGAGCTACAAAAATTGCTGTGACAGAAATTCAAAAATTTTTAGCTAAAAATGATTCTATAGAAAAAATTATTCTAGCTTGTTTTGGACAAAGTGATTATAAACAAATACTTAGAATTGTAGAAAAATCATTTCTGCCAAAAGCTTTCTAAAGACTCCCAGACATTTTTAGGATCTTCTACTTGTGGATAATGCCCAATTATTGGTAAAAGAACTACGTCAGGATTAGGAACAAGTTGCTTAAAACGCTCTACCATATGCGCCCCTGAAACTGGATCAGCACCGCCATTAATAAGCCTAATAGGTACTTTAGTTTCTTGCAAAACACCTACCCATCGATCACGGTATTGCTTACGTTCTGTCATATAGCAAATAAGTTTATGAGAGATTTTTAAGCCATTTTTACTAGTAACTATTTGCCAAAATTCATTTAATTCTTTGTCTGATGGTTGTGTATCTTTACCAAAAATATCTCTAAATGTTTGATTAAATTTTTTTGACTCATTAAGTAGGGAATTAAAAAACCTATTGGACTAATTAATAGCTTTTGGACTAAGCGCGGACGATGAGTTTCAGGAAATAATCCACCATTAAGAAAACAAACAGATTTAATTTCTATACCAGAGATTTTTTGTTTTTTTCTGTCTTCATAACGGGCTAAAAGTTCTTGTGCTACTGTGTCGCCATAGTCATGCGCTAAAATGCGGATGGAGTTTATTTTCAAGCTTTGCAGTAAGTTTTCGTGTAAAATAGCTTGGTCAATGATTGAGTAATTATAATTATATGGTTTATCTGAAAATCCAAATCCAATCATGTCAGGAGCAATAACCCTAAATTTTGCAGTTATGTTAGGCCAAAGATAGTGCCAGTCCCAAGACGAAGTTGGAAAACCATGAACACAAACTAAAACATCACCTTGACCAGAGTCTTGGTAAAAGATTTGGTAATTTTGATATTGAAAAACTTTTCCTGTTTCTTGCCAACTACTTAAATTCATTAGTTTTATTAGTTTTATTGCTGTTTCATTTCTGCTAGTCCTGCTTCAATTGTCACAGGGCTATTGTAACCAAGTTCACGACGGGCTTTGCTGTCATTGACAGTTACTTCTTCTCCCATTAATTTAAGTGCTGTTTTAGTAATAGGTGGCTCCATTTGTAAATGTGAAAACTTCCAAAAAGCTTCAATTCCTGAAGCAATAATTTTAGCAAACCAGCGAGGTAGATTTTTATTGCCGGGATCTAAGTCTTGTGTTTGCAATAGTTTAGTAAAAAATTCACGTACTTCAATAGGTTTTCCATCTGTTAAAAAATAAATTTCTCCTCCTCGTCCGCGTTCTGCTGCTAAAATCATTCCTTCACATACATTTCTAACATGACAAGTAGAAGTTAAATATTTTCCTTCTGCTATCCAACTAAATTGACCATCTTTGACGGATTTAACTAGCCTAGGAAGTATAGTTGTATCGTCTTTTCCCCAAATAAATCTTGGTCTAACTACTACGGTTATTAAACTAGGGGAATTTGCTGCTATTACGCGATCTTCTGCCATTGCTTTAGTTAGAGGATAAAGACCAAGTGGTTTTGCTGGTTTTGGTCGGGATTCATCAACATTTATTATAGGTGGGCCTCCAACTAAAACAGCCTCTGTCCCTACATGAACAAATTTTGCTACTTTAGCTTCAAGTGCAGCAGCTAGCGTGTTTTCTGTTCCTAAAACATTATCTTTATAGAAGTCTTCGTATTTTCCCCAGTCGCCAACATATGCAGCAGAGTGAAAGACAGCTTGACAGCCCTTCATCCCATCACGCATTGCTATTTTATTGTCAAGGTCGCCTGTTATTGGAGTCGCTCCAAGTTTTTTTACTGTATTGGCTGATTTTTCAGAGCGAACCAAGGCATTAACTTCCCAAGAACGGCTAATCAGCATTTTTATTAAACTACGGCCAACAAAGCCAGAACCGCCAGTAACAAAAGCTTTTGGCATAAATTACCCTCAAAATTTTGCTATTTAGATTTATTTTTGCTAGCTATTTGTAAAGCTTTTAACTCTATTAGATCAGTGTATTCTTTCCAAGCCTGACCCGAAGCTTGATCAGTTTTCCAAATAGTAAAATGACAAGTTGGCGCACCAGCTGGTATTGTTGTATCAAATTTGACTTGAAAGTTTTCTGCTACTCCAAATTCTTTAAGTGCTTCTAACATACCTTGAACTAAATAGCGTTGGACTCGACAATCAAAGGCTTGATAATGATTTTGATGAGGACACCATAAAATATCAAAACTAACTTGCTCAGTATGATCAATTTTAGGTGCTTCTAGGGAAGCATAAACAATTCGGTTAATTACAGTAGCATAAAAACTAATAAACTCTGCTTCAGATGTGTTTTCATCTTTTTTAGTGTTTTTTAAGATTTGTCGTCCAACATCTAAGCCTATTTTATGTAGGGCATTACAAACTAATTTTTGTCCTTCTACACCAAATTTTTCTTCACAATCTTTGAGAATTTCAATAATTGCCATTGCCTGCATTGTTCCCCATTGCCAAAGCGTTGCAGGGTCAAAGTCGGTTTTAGCTAAAACTTCTTCTTTTAAGCGTTTTAAGCCTTTTTCATAAGGTTGGTTAAATTGAAATTTCTGCCAACCTTCTTCAGGTCGATTTTCCCAATGTGCCATATTTTATTTACCTTAAGTTATTTTATTTAGCGAGAAAATTTTGGAATTGCTAAAAAAAGTTAAAAGACTTTTTTTTGTGTTTGTAGATCATACTCTTGTTATGCTAGAAAAATCTAGCTTTCTCTTGCCTTTTAACGCTAGCGCAAATTTATTTATAGAATCTTCCTAGGAGTGTTATTTATGAAACTAAATATTTGGTTAAAACTACGATATTTGCTATTTGCTGTAATAATATTTCAATTAACTACTACTTTTACTAATGCAAATACAAAAGGTTTTATAAATATCGCTAAAAACAATATAAATAAACTTACTAAACAAAATAATAAATTATTATTAAATTTTGAAAAAAATATTGGACAAGTTGACAATAATATAGATTTTATTATTCATAGTAATGCTTCAATTATGTTTTTATCTGCTACAAAATTAAATTTTATATTTGATCAAGCAAATAGTAATAATAATCTTAATAACAAAAAAAATAACACAAAGTTAGATTCTCAATTAACAATGGAATTAGTCAATGCAAACAGTAATGCTAAAACTATAGCTCTTGAAAAATCAGTAACAACAACTAATTACTTAATCAATAATAAATCACAAATAAATATAGAAAATTTTACAAAAATAAAGTATGAAAGTATTTATAAAGGAATAGATATTATTTATTATGGTAATGAAAAACAACTAGAATATGATTTTATTGTTGCTCCAAATGCCAATCCTAATTTAATAAAATTAGCTTTTTCTGAAGCAACAAATCTAATTATTAATCAACAAGGTGACTTAATTATTAATGTTAATGGTCAAATAATTTATCAAAAAAAACCTGATATTTATCAATATATTAATGGAAATAAAAAATCCATAAAAGGTAATTATAAACTATCAGAAAGTAATCAAATTAGTTTTCAAATAGGGGATTATGACAGCACTAAAGCCTTAGTAATTGACCCTGTTATTGGCTATTCTACATTTTTAGGCGGTACAGATAACGACTTTAGCAATGCTATTGCTGTTGATACAGAAGGAAATACTTACCTAGTCGGCCATACCGCATCCATTAACTTTCCTGTATCCAATTTTCAACAGCAAAACAACAAGGTAAAAAATGATTTATTTATCACTAAAATTGCTCCCGATGGAAATCGTGTGATTTATTCAACTTATATTGGCGGTTTAGATAATGATTTTGGTAACTCAATAGCTGTTGACACGGCTGGAAACGTATATGTTAGCGGGTATACTTTCTCTAGTGATTTTCCTGTTTTTAACGCCGTTCAACCAAAAAACGGTAACACGATAGCAAATACTGGAGGAGATGCTTTTATCTTAAAGCTAAACTCTCAAGGTAACGCCTTGGTTTATTCAACATATCTTGGTGGAATGGGAGATGATCTAGCTAGCAGCATTGCTATTGATTCACAAAATAACGCTTATGTTACTGGGTTTACTAATTCAGCTAACTTTCCTGTTGCAAATGCAGTTCAAAGCAGAAGCAACGGCGGATTTGATGCTTTTGTAGCTAAACTTAATCCTATGGGTAGTAATTTAGTTTATTCAACTTATTTTGGTGGGTCGGATAATGATTTTGGTAATGCAATAGCAATTGATAAAGATAGAAATGCTTATTTTGTAGGTGTTACAGATTCTAGAAATTTTCCTGCCATTAATCCTTTACAATCAACAAATTCTGGTGATAGCGATGGCTTTATTACAAAAATTTCTGCTACAGGAAATATAGTTAATTTTTCTACTTATTTTGGTGGAAGTAGTTTTGACAATATTACTAGTATTGCTGTTGATAATACCAACAATATTTATTTAACAGGTGTAACAAATTCACGAGACTTTACAGTTGTAAATGCAATGCAATCAACTAAATCCACTAGCCTAGACGCATTTGTTAGTAAATTAACTTCAACAGGCAGCAACCTTGTTTATTCAACTTACCTTGGTGGAAATGGAGATGACCAAGCAAATAGCTTAAGTTTAGATGCTGATAATAATGTTTACCTAACAGGCATCACCACCTCAACAAATTTTCCCTTAAAAGATGCAACACAAAAAGTTATTGGTGGCGATCAGGATGCTTTTATGACTAAGCTAAATGCTTTAGGCATAGCACTTGACTTTTCAACTTATCTTGGAGGCATAGGAAGTGAAAGTGGATTAAGTATTGTCATAGATAGCAAGGCTAATGTTTTTATGACAGGAATTACTAATTCTATGGATTTTCCAATGACAAAAGCTTTGCAAAATAGTTGCGGTTGTGACTTTATGAAAAAAATTAGTGATGGTTTTGTAGTTAGTTTTGTTGAAGAAGTTCTGCCACCTCCACCACCAGCCAACCCAGATTTTTCTATTAGCTTTACCCAAACACAAATTAGTTTTGCTCGCGGAGATAAACTTGACATAACTGTAACAATTACTAGAGTAGGGGGATTTACTGGAAACGTAACTGTTATGCCTGATAATGATAGAGCCAAGTTATTAAAGTTAAAGTTTACTCCTACAGTTTTATCAAGCACTAGCGATAAAGTAACTTTTTCCTTAAAAGCTAAGAAAAAAGCCTTACAAGGAACATCTCCAATAACATTTACTGCCAAGGATGATAGCGGCAAGACTAAAACAGCAGTCTTAACTTTAGTAATTCAATAGATTAAATATAAATAAATAACCTAAGATAAATTTAGTTTATCTTAGGTTATTTTTATTTTTATAAGTAACCTAAACCACGTAATTTTTCTGCTACTTTGCTTTCGTCATCGTCTGATAAATCTGTAGAGCTTTCTACTACTTGACCGCCTGATGTGTCTTGGTCATTTTTATCAACTTTTATTGTAGGAGCAGGGATAGAAGTTGTTAAAGCTTCTGCTAAAACTTTTCCATCAAGATCACCAGGAACAGTTGCACCTGCTAAATACAAGACTGTAGGCACAATGTCATAAACACAAGCTCCTTCTAGTTCATTGTGTTTAATTTGTGGCCCATCACAAATAATTATTCCTTGTGGGCGGTGTGTTCCATTCCACCAAAATTTTTTCTTACGAATTATTTCTGGGGTAGGGCGTTGTAAAATAACGCTAGGATTCCAATGTACATACATATCACTAGATAGATCAGCATAAGGCCCGTGATACATTTCCGAGCGTTTTTTAACATCTTTGACTACAGGTAGCCCGCTATCGGGATCACGCCATTCTTTGATTTTTGCGATTACTTCATCACAAACTCGGTCATAATCAGCAGGTTCAACAATGCCAAATTTATTACGTCCTTTTAGGTTAATGTTAATAACATTGCGTCCTGCTTCAGAATAAGCAATAGTTTTTTCCCAAATAATACGACCATAAAAACGGTCTTTGCTGGCTATTGGGGCTGCTTTTTCGCCAATCATACTTTTTATTGTGCTACGTACTGAAGCGGGCAGAAAATTTTTAACTACTTGTTGAACGCTTTGTCTTAATTCTTGTGCGGTTTCTTGGGCTTTTGATGCAGATGCTACAGCAGTATCAGCTTTAAGTGTCATAAAACCAGCTTGCTCTAACCATTCAACAACATGAAAAGAGCCTTGGGTATTATGTCCCATTCCGTGATCAGAAATTATAATTGTGTTAGCTTGATGGCCTATGGTTTCTTGTAATTGACCAATTATGTCATCCATTACGCTATAAAATCTTTTGATTGTGTCTTTATAAAGCATAGCTTCTGACTCAACATATTCAGGATGTCGAGGCTCAATATATTTCCAAAAATAATGCTGTACCCAATCAGTTGCAGTATAAACAATCATAAATACATCAGGATTATATTTTTGAATTAGATATTTAGCTGCTTCAGTGTGAGTGTAGGAAAGCTTTAACCACATATCAATTGCAGCATCTAAATCATTATTTTCCATTACTTTAGACAAGTTTTGTGGTGTAGGTGCATAGTCTGGAAATTTAGCTAAAATTTCTTCTCTTAAACTGGCTGGACTAAAAGCCTTTTCATCTAAAGTTGGTGCATCAAGACCAGAAATCATAAAGCTACCCGCGCTATGTTCGGCTGGGTAAGTCATTGGGACATTCATCATACCAACTTTATAGCCTGCACTTGTTAAAATTCGGTACATTGTTTGACATTTGCGATCTCCACCAGTAAAAATTACTTGTTTATTGCTAGCAAATGAACGGTCTGAAAAAACAAATAGACCATGTTTTCCAGGATTTTTGCCTGTAATTATTGATGTCCAAGAAGATGCACTGTGCATATTAGGAGTAGAAAGTAGTAGTCCTGATGAACCGTTAGCAATCATTTGCTGCATATTGGGAAGTAGTCCTTCACCAATATATTGATTAATTAAATTAAATGTTGCTGCATCAAGACCAATGATGGCTACTTTGGTATTCAAGTTTTTATCTCCTTTATGTGGCAAAAAAAATTAAACTTATGCTAAATAAATCAAATAAATGAAGATATAGCAATTTTTAGAAAACAAAAATTATAACACTTTTTTCTTTGTAAGAACAAAGCCGACTAGCCGCGCTTTTGCTTAAAAATTTAGCAAAAAGTTTAACCAAATTTCCTGTTAATTGGTTTAACTCTTCTTGCTTTCTTATAGCAAACTTAGTTGTTTTGTAGATTAACTTTTATATAATTAGCCAGTTTTTGCTGGTTAATGGTAGAAATTAAAGGGGTATTTAGCTATTTACGAGAAGTTAAAAACAACATTCAAACATATGTTGGTTTTTGGTGTAACTGGAATCATCAACCGTTCTCTAGGTTTTTTTCTAATTCCTGTTTACACTTACTATATTAAACCTAAAGAATATGGTGTGCTAGCAATACTAATGATTGTTTTAGCCGCTATTCCGCTAGTTTTAAGGATGGGGCTTGGCAATGCTCTACTTAGATCTTGGTATGATTATAAGGAAGACCAGCGGCCAGAATTAGCTACAACTGTATTTACTTTTCTATTGCTAACTTCTATTCCAATACTTGCTATATTAAATTATTTTGCTCCCCAAGCATCTTTATATTTACTAGATACAGAAATTTATACAAGCCATTTACGAATTGTTTATTTACTCGCTTTTTTAGAAATTTTTAATGTAGTTCCTGAAACTCTGTTAAGAATACGTAATGCTTCTATACAGTATTCTTTATGTCAAACAATAGGCTTTATCTTACAGTTATCTACCAATATTAGCTTGATTGTTTATTGGCAAATGGGAATAAAAGGAATTCTAATTGCTAATTTAGTTGGAGCTATTTTAGAAAATGCTTTGATGTTTTCTATTTCGCTTAAGCAAATGAAATGGGGTTTTAATTTTGCTGAATTAAAAACAATGTTGGCTTTTGGTACTCCGCTGATTTTTGGCCGACTTTCAGCTATTTGTTTTCAATGGATTGATAGATTTTTTCTAAAATATTATGCAGATTTTCGCCAAATAGGTCTTTATACATTAGCTAATCAGCTAACGACTCCAATTAATTTATTGATAACAATGCCTTTTGGAATGATTTGGTCAAATATGCAGGTGTCAGTAATGAAAGACCCTGACGCAAAAGAATACTATGCCCGAATGTTAACTTATGTAGTTTATGGCTCAACATTTTTAGCTCTGTCTTTGTCAATACTTGTAGAAGATGTATTAAGAATTTTTGCTACTGCTAAATATTGGGAGACAGCTACAATTGTGCCTTTACTGGCTTTGTCTGCTGTGTTTGATGTTGCTAACCCGACTTTAGGCGTAGGTATTAGCATTTTAAGAAAATCCTACCTTAGTCCAATTATTGTTGCTATTGCAGCTATAAGTAATATTTTATTAAACTTTTTACTAATTCCAAGAATGGGGATGAAGGGCGCAGCACTAGCAACACTACTGTCTTATATGATAATTACTTGTCTAAGATATTTTGTTTCCAATAGGTTAATGCACATTGATTATGAATGGGGAAGAATACTAAAAATAGCTGTATTGGCTGGTTTACTATTTTTTATCAGCAAATTAATTGTTATTGAAAGACCAATAATTTCTTTTGCTGCAAAATTTCCTTTAGCAATAATCCTACCTTTTTTATTGATACCTTTTAATTTTTATGATGAAAAAGAGAAATCAAAAATTAAGCAAATTACTGAACAAGCAAAACAACTAATGCAAACATATTTAGCTAAATACGTCTAATTTTGCTTAATTTCCACCTGTAGATTTACAAACACAATCTTGTTTTTCTGCTACAGTTTCGGCTGATAAAGACACGACATCGGGAACTAATTCTGCTTCTAAGGTTTTGTTATTAGTATTAATAAACTCACCTAAGCTTAGCTCTATAACTGCATTAGCGGGTATAGTTTTTGTTTTTAGAGAATATTTTTTTCCTTTATCTTCAAAAGAAGTTACTAAGTTAGTTAATTCTTCCTTTGAATTAACTAGCAAATAAGGCTTATCTAATCTTAAGGTGAGCGATAAATTACCTACACAATTATAAGTATATATTTTTTCTTTGAGGGTAGGGTCTTCTATTTTAGGAGTAAACAACCATTGAGCAAGTCCAACAATAGAAGTAATTAATATAAGACCAATTAATATAGGTACTCGCCAATTAAATTTTGGAGAATCTTTTCTATCTATTGTAAGAGGTGCTTTAAGAGTTGTGTAAGAAATTTCTGGCTTGCTAGATTTAGAAGTAAGTAAATCTTCAGATGTATTGGAAATATTTGTAACTGTAGAAGGAAGTTTTAATTCTCTAGTCCCCTTAAAGGATTTATAGCTTTCTTCTTTAGTAATAACTTTTTCTGCTAACTGTTGAGCTACCCAAGAAACTTCGTAGCGATGTGCTGAACCACCTTTTGATTGACACTCAGTTTCTTTTATTTCCACTACGCTAAAACCTAGTTGCTCAAGAAGCTTTTCAAAATAACCTAATGCACTAGCGCAATAGTTTTCACTTACTGCTGTTTCATAGCGATAAATTAGAGCAACTTGTTTTATTCCGCCTTTATCTGGAAGTATTTCAACCTGACAATCTCCAAAATTTTGAAATATTACATTAATTCTAGGAGCATTCTTAAAAATATCTTCAGCCTTTTGGCTAGTTACTGAATCTGGAAGCCGCCAAAAATTAAATTCCGCGCTAAAACGGCCCAAATCACGAAGTACAGCAGAATCGCCATTAGCAAAATCTTCAAGAATTATCTTGTCAAAAAGCTCTAAAGTGCTAAATTCAAACCAAATATTATCAAAAACTGGGCTATCAACAGATTTTCTATCTTTTAAGGGCAATTGGTTAATAAGCTTTTGTTTAACAGCATTACCCCAACGTTTTTCAACAAAAGTTAACCTTGAGCTAATAATTGCTCCATTAACTTTATTTTTTGTATTATCTTGCATAGGGCCTCTAGCGGTTTTCTTCACGGAAAGGAAGAACTTCTATTTGATCTGGCCTAGAAATAATCATTTCTAGTTTTTTGCTTTATCTGCTTCATCTGTCTTGCTTTTTTCCTTGTTTTTTTCACCAGGTTCATAAGCTATTATTAAACCACTAAGCTCAATCCATTTACCTTGGTAATACTTACAAGGATCACCTACGCCAGGAGTTTCAAAAAAATTAGGCCAGTCTTTGTTAAAAATTACTACAGTAAAAGACTGTTTTAAGTCTTCAGTATCTATATTTAAGAATTTTACTTTATTTGAAGCAGGAGTAAATGTAGAGGTAACTTTTCCCCAAACATAAATTTTCTTACCAATATACTCTTGTAACTTACTATGTTCTTTAGCTCTAAGGCGTGGAAAGCCATTTTTTTCTTTAGGTTCATTGCTAAGGTCAGGCTCTTTAGCAGCCTTTCCCATAGCTTCCCCTTTTTCTTTAAGTCCACTAGTTCCAGCTTTTACATCTCCTGATTCCATTCCTTCATCATTTTCTTCTATTTTTCGTGTTCCTGTGGCTTCTTCATAACGAACCCGATCTTGTTCATAATCCAGGATTTTATCTAATTGTTTTTCCTCGTCCTTTTCAGAAAAACTACGATAAGACCTAACCATTGAAACTTCATAGTTATAACCTTGGTTAAACACTCTAATAATTGAAGTTCCACCTTCTACAGCGCGTTTATATTGTGCTGTAGACACACCACCTTCTTTAGAAGTAATAAAAAGATCTCCTGTTGCAAGTAGCCGATCAACTACGCTTTGGCGAGGATGCCCAAATCGATTAGCTGTACCAGAAGAGTTAATGGAAACTTCAGGATCTAAAGCATTTACAAATTTTTCATTACTTGAATGATCTGAGCCATGATGACTTACTCGGTAAACTTCCACGTTTCCAATAGCATCAGTTATACCGCTTTCAACGTCATGATATTTATAGCCATATTTGGAAGTATGTTCTTGGCCTGAGAGATCCCCACCTATAAAATATTCAAAATCATTCCAGGATATTTTTAGGCATAAAGATAAGTCGTTTTCTGATGGTGGAGGATCGGCTTTAATTTCTGATTCTGGAAGAACTATGATTTCTTTGCCATCTTTATGAGTTTTTCCATTAACTGCAACTACATCAACAATTAGTTCTTTACCTAAATCAATTTGACCTACACCTAAACGGGCGGTTTCTCTAGTAAGTAGTTTTTGGCCGTCTTCACTTTCTGCAAATTCTTTATATTTTACTGCTATTGGAGTTTTGGGAAGTATTGGTTCAAAACCTCTATCAATTACTTTGCCTATTTTTAGCTTCCGGTTTTTAAGCAGCCAAAAAATCCCCCCATCATAACGTCCACCGTTTTCAGTAACTTTGCTATTGCCTACGTGATCCTGGTGGTAATGGCTTAGGACAAGATAATCAACCTGTTTTTTTCCTGTAACTTGCTCTATATACTCAGAAACTAATTGAGCATTTTCATGCAAAGGCCAATCACGTTCACCAATATCATAAAGTAAGGTTTTTCCACTAGGTGAAATAAACAGCACAGAATCACCTTGACCAACATAAATATGGTGAATTTCAAATGTGCCTGGCACCCATTTTGTGCCAGTAATAAATGTAGTTGTTGGCTGTAAAGCTGTGGAAGTTGTTACAACAGAAGTGTTTGTAGCAGCACTAGAAGTGTCTTTATAAGCTTTGTTTGCTAGTAAAGCAATTATAAGGACTAGAAAAAGGGAAACAGGGATTATTTTTTTTAGGTCTATAGTAATTGTGGTTTTCATAAGTTTATAAAATCTTAGCGAGCCGACTTTGTATAGCCTGATTTTTCAGCATCAGCAGCGGTTTTAAAAAATACTCTGTTTTTTGAATCTTTAGCTTGATTGTAATAGCGACCTTCGGGAACGTGGAATTTTTTAGTTTTGCGATTACCAACAATACAACCTGCTATATAGTCAGGAATTTCTAGTTCAGATTCTTTTTCACTTTGTGCGGCGGTTGCTTCTCGCTTATTACTGCGAAACTCGCTTGGGCTTTGTGTTAGTGGTGCGTCTGGATTCCAGATAGCTTTCTTTTGCTCACGGGCAGTTGTTTGGGCAGTTTGAAATCGCTCAACATATTTTACATTTGGCGGAGTTGTTGCTAAAACTGCTAAACCAGACTTTAACATCTCTTCATTCATCAACTTATCATCAAGCCAAACATAACCAAGAATTTCCCCTGTTTCAGCCTCTTTTTGAACGTCTTGTTCAATTCTTATAATTCTACGAGTTATAGCAACTGACAAATGTTGTTGTGCCATAACTCCAAATGGTTCTTGTCCTGTTTGCTCACGTGATGAAACTTCTGGTGCCTCAATACCTATAAGTCTAATAGTTTCTTGTTTATGTGCGCCGTTACGTCGTATTTTAATTGTATCTCCATCAACAACTTTAATAACTTCTGCTTGGAAGCCCTGCTGAATTGTCTTTTTAGAAGTTTCTTGAGCAAAAAGATTTATTTCAAATGTAGTAAAAGTAGTTGAAAAAATTAATAAAAAAGTGATTAAAAATCTTGTTATTTTTCTTAACATTTTTTACTCCAGATTTGGCTTATTTTCTTTGGTTTCTGGTTTGTTCTCTTTATTGTCGTCATCGTCGTCATCTGTTTTTGTAGGTGCTGGGTCTGCACCATTTTCAAGGTCTTCTTCATCTGGAACTACTTCTTCTCCAGGATCGCCATTAAAAAAATCCCAAAGACGATCAAACTCTTTTTGATAAATATCTCCTATTTCAGCAGAAGCAATTATTAACAAATTCTCATCATTTGATTTAGCTGCATTGTTAGATAAATTAAAACTACCTGTTAGAACTTCTATACTATCAACAATAACTAATTTGTGGTGTATTTTGGCTGCTTCATCATCATATTTGACCGTTATTCCAGCTTCGCCCAATGTCTTAAATGGAACATAACGCCAGCGAGCCGTAGAGCCAGGAGAGCTAAAGCTATTATCAAAAAGCACCCTAATTTTAACTCCTCGTTTATGTGCTGCAATCAGAGATTCAGAAATTTCTTGAGAAGAAAAAACAAAACACATTATATCTACACTTTTTTTAGCACGGGTAATTAACGAAACTATTTGAGGTATTGGAGTATCTTCAGGGCTAAAATAAGTAAATACACGTGCAGAGCCTATTGTAAGTGAAGGGTAAGGAGTATTTGGTTTACCTGAACCTTTTTTGCCAAATTTTCCTTCACGTTGTTCATAAAATTCTGTAAGGAAATTTTGAGCTACTTTTGCATCTTCTACCCAAACACCATTGTTGTAATTAAATAGCAAACAATGTTCTGTTAAATTTGTTGAGCCTGTCCAAACTCTTTTTCCATCAGCAATAAAAAATTTATTGTGCATAAGGCCAGATTTTTTAGTATCAGGTATAAGCTTTACTTTACTATTTTTTAATAAATTTACAGAAGCACTATTTTTAGGTAAAGTTAGCCATCTGGACTCAACAACTACTTGGACATCAACACCGGCTTCTGCACGTTCAATAAGCTTTTCTGCTACAGCAATCATATCTATTTCATGAGCAGAACCATAAAGAGAAGTTTTTGCAGAATCAAAAAAACGAATTAAATTATAAAAAACGATAGTATTAACATTTGTGGCTTTTTGCCCAAAATCAACTTCAATAGGCTTATTAGTTGTTGTTGAACTAGTGCTAGAAGTAGGTTTATTGGATTTAGAAATTTGAGCTTGGGCAGAAGTAATAAAAATTAGTGCAAAAAAAATTACTATAAATCTAGTCATAAAAGACATGATTAATTCCTCAATAATTTTTATGGATTAAAAATTTTATAAGCTGAAGTTGGTGGCGAATCAGGTCTTGGTAAAGCAAATAAAATAAGTTCTCCTACACCACCTGCACCACCTGTAGTAGCACGACTAGCACGGTATCTAAAATATCTATAACTACTACGTAGATTTGTTTTAGGATCAGCATCTAATGTATAAGCCATAGCATCAGCCGTATAGCGGAAACTATAGTCATAAAAACCATCAGATATTATTTCTGTTGCACCATTACTATTATTAACATTTCTTATAAATTGTCCTGGGGCCAGTAAATCACTTTTATAAAGATTATCTATAATTGCAAATTTATCATGACTTTGATAATACAAAGCTTGAACATTATTTAGAGTTTTAAGATGAGCAATTGCCCTTCCTTCATGTGCTGCTTTTCGTGCAGTAATTAAATTAGGAACAGCAATAGCTGTAAGAATGCCTAAAAGAACTACGACTAAAAGTATTTCAAGTAGAGAGAATCCTTTTTGAGATGAGGCTTTTAACATTTGTATCTCCTTAAAATATTGAAAATATTAAAAGTTATTTAATTAAGAGAATTTAGATTTTTTTTTTTATTAGTCTTCAAAAATTTTTGCTGGCATTCCTGCGCGTCTTCCTTCTTCTGCTAGGTCTTCCATTTTAGCTATTAGCTTATCCATTTTGGTTTGATGAACTTTTACTGCTTTTGTATCAAGGTTTGGGATATTTTGTCCTCTAGGAGTTTTAAGTTTTTTCTTACGAGATTTCTTTGCATCCACATAAAGTAACTGGGTTTCACTAGCACTAGGATCAATACGCGCTTCTTCTATCATTTCTATTCGTAATTTAACGTAACGTTCTCGATAGGTAACTTCCAAAGATTTTTCAGCTTTATAGTTTTTTTTGTCACCTTCACTAGCAAGTTCAGTCATAAATTGTCTTTGACGGTTTAACTCTATTACAGAATCTGAACTTCTACTAGCAAGCTCACTTCTAAGTTGAGCCGTTAGAACTTTTAACTCAGCTTCATTCATTCTATCTTGCCAAATATTTTCTAATGGATCATTTGATGGAGTTTTAGAAGTTTTAGAGGTTTTAGAATTTGTTTTGTTTGTTGAAGTATCTGATGAACTTGTTGTAGTGCTAGTTTGTGATGGAGATACATCATCCATTGTTAAGCTTTTGGATTTTTCTTGTGCTAAGCTTATGTCAATACAGGCTAAGGTTAAAAATAAGGTTAAATAAAGTTGCCTCATTATAACTCCTTAATATAGTTAATAAAATTAAAATGATATTGATTAAATAGTTTTAATATAGTTGTGCTTTAGCAATAATTTTTGGTTGCAGGAAAAATTATTGTAACTCATAGAATAGACAAGATAAAGAATTAAAAACCTTCTTTATGTAAAAATTTTGTATCATTTGTTTAATTTATAAGTAAATATGCAAAGTTAAATAACTATGTGTAAATACTGAGTTTAGATACTTCTGTATAGATTAAAATAATCTAGGAAAAAATTTTTTAATTATTTGTATAGATTTAGAAAAAGTTTGCGTCTTAGTAAAATCATACTAAAAAAAAACATTCCAAAAAATAATTAGGTTCTTAAAGGAAGTTTTATGAAAAACTCTAATAATATTGGAAATACTTATGCAGGCTATGTTGAAGATGATAGTTTTATTGATTTTGGAACAGTGATTGTTGATAAATATGAAATTATAGAATTATTGGGTTGTGGAGGAATGGGACAAGTTTATTTAGCTAAAGATCTGCATCTTAATCGTTTAGTAGCAGTAAAAACTTTATCCCAAAGCAATTTTCTTAATAGTGAGCGTAAAGCTAGATTTTTTAGAGAAGCTCAAATGGCTTCGGCTCTTAACCATCCAAATATATTAAGTATTTATGATATAGTTATAGAAAATGAAAAACCATTTTTGATAATGGAGTATGTAGATGGACAAACTTTAAGAGAAGTGCTTAATGATAACAAAATGAATTTAGCTTTAGCCTTAGATATAGCTATACAGCTAGCACAAGGACTTTTAGCTATGCACAATGCAGGTATTATTCATCGTGACTTAAAACTAGATAATTTTATATTACGTAAAGATGGATACTTAAAAATTTTAGATTTTGGTTTAGCTAAACCTGTTAGTGAAAAAGAAAATCTTAGCAAATTTGAAACTAAAATAGGTTTAGTTATTGGAACTCCTCGTTATATGTCACCTGAACAGGCTCGAGGTAAGGAATTAGATTGTCGTTCAGATATTTTTTCTTTTGGCTCAGTATTTTATGAACTTTTAAGCCATCGTCTAGCTTTTGATGAAGAAGATGATATGCAATCACTCTATCAGGTTGTTTTTAGTAATCCAACAGAATTATCAGAAGAAGTGCCTACTCGTCTGCGACAGCTTTTAGCAAAAATAATGCAGAAAAATCCAGATAACCGCACTCAATCAATACAAGAAGTCTTAGATGAGCTTTTAATTACTCGTAATGAACTTGATAGCAAAATAGAAAACCAAAAAGTAAATTATTTTAATAATAACTATATAGCACCTAATATTAAAAAGGATAATTTAGTATCACTACCATTAAACTCTAAAATTTTTCTCAACAAGTTTTTATACAAAAAAAGTAAAATAAAAGAAAGAAAACCAATAAATAAATTAAAAACAATTAGTAAAATAAAGCGTCTTAATGAAACTGTAGTTGTTAATAGCTTAGATAATTTAGATAAAAAAGAAACAAAAAAACATGCTAAAAAAGATATTACTAAAATAGATATTGAAAATATTAGTGATGAGGATGTTATAGCAGAGTTTAATTATATAAAAAATAAGAAGTTTCTTGAAAATAACTCTGTATATCTCTATAAGCAATCTTCTTATATTCAGTTTAGTAAAAGTAAATTTTTACATTGAATGCCTTAAAATTTTCTACTCTTAGGAATTGAAATTTCTCTTCTCAAAATAGTATTTGTAAGTTGGTGTAAGAGGCTCTTTTTATTAACTATGCTAAAAATTAGCAATTGTTAACTAACTCAACACTAACAAATTTAGTTGTTTGCAAACAACTAAGGGGGAGGGGAAATTATGGCATTTATAAATTATCCAGCACGCGAAATTAATTGTAAGATTATTTATTATGGGCCTGGGCTAGGGGGCAAAACTACAAATGTTAGTTATATTTATGATACAGCAGCACCCCAGGCCAAAGGTAAATTAATTAGTTTAGCTACAGAAACTGAACGAACGCTTTTTTTTGATTTTCTTCCACTAGAATTAGGATCAGTTAAAGGTTTTAGAACAAAACTTCATCTTTATACCGTACCAGGACAAGTTTTTTATGATGCTTCCCGTAAATTGATTTTACGTGGTACAGATGGAGTTGTATTTGTTGCAGATAGTCAATTTGAGAGAATGGATGCCAATATTGAATCTATTTGGAACCTAGAAAATAACCTTGGTCAACAAGGATATGATTTAGCAACTATGCCTTATGTACTTCAATTAAATAAACGTGATCTAAAAACTGCATTACCTGTTGATTACTTAAAACATGAATTAGTTCGTAAAGGTGAACCAGTTGTTGAATCTGTAGCCCATAAAGGGATTGGAGTTTATGACACATTAAAAGAAATTACTAAGCAAGTTTTAGGTGATCTAAAAAAAGGAAGCGAGAAAAAAGTCCAAAGATTTGCTAGTATTTAAACAAAGTATCTAAAACAAGCCACAAAATATTTTGAGGCTTGTTTTATTTAGCTATGTTTTAAAAGAGTAGTTTAACTCCAAATTGAAATTGTCTAGGAGAAAAAGCACTTAAAAATCTTTCTTTAGGTAAACTAAACCGACGACCATCTTTTGCTGGTAAGTTAAAATTACCATTAGAATCAGGCAGAAAAAGATTGCCAAATCGAGCAACATTAAATTGGTTAAATATATTAAATCCTTCAATAAATGCTTGGACTTGGTAGTTTTCCTTGATTTTTACACTACGAAATAACCGTAGATCAACATTAGTAAAACCCGGGGTAATACCTTGATTGCGTCCTATAGGTACACCGCCAACTAAAGGACGATCTCCTTGATCACCATTCATATTTAAGTCTGTACCAGCCAATAAATTATAAGGTCTTCCAGATTCTAAAGTAATAATACTAGAAACTTGGAAATCTCTTAGGAGTGGATTTTTAGTGTAATCTAGTTTCCAATTTCCAGAGAGTATAAAACGGTTTCGGACATCTTGAATAGAAAGACCGCGTTCATTACCTGGGCTTAATGTATCTACTGCTGTATCTGCTGTATCTGTACGAATATCAAATAAATTATCTATAGTTTTAGACAAAGTATAACTCATAAATATCCCTACTTTACTAGTAAACCTACGTTCAAATAGGATAGTTAATCCATGATAATAGCTATCAAAAGCAGATTGAAACTCAGTGACATCTCCACGAGTTGGGTCAACTCTACCTGTCACGCGGCTTTCAATAACTGAATTTGGCACTGGTCGCACTACTGGATTAATACGACGAGCAGCAAATAATTTTAACCCTCTTACATAATTATAATTAGCAGAAAATAAGGTCTGATTATTAATTAAATAATCAAATCCTGCACTAACTTGTTGACTATAGCTATTACGTAAATTTGGGTCATATTGAAAAGAAAGTGCTAATTGTGGAATAAATTGGAAGTTTGAAGGAATAGTATCTGAAATAGGGAAACGGTTGCCAGGTTGAGAAAAAGGAATAATTGAAAAAGGAAATAGAGATACTGGTAACTGAAATTGACCTCTTTGGCTTTGACCAGCAATTACTGCTGATCCAAATACAGCACTTCCAAAATAAAGACCATAAGATGCTCGTAGATTTAATTTTTCAATCTTACTTGGGCGATAAGAAATTGCTAACCTAGGGCTGACATTCCCATTATTATTAGGGGTAAAACGTATACGATTTATGTCATAGCGTATACCTGTTTTAATCAAGAGATTTGAGCTTATTTTAATGTCATTTTGAACAAAAGCAGCAAATAAAGAAGCAGGAACAGATTGTCTTAAATTACCAAAACTTTGAGCAAAGGCTATAGGCAAAGAACTACTAGTAAGAGGAAAATTACTTGGAAAACCTGGAAACAATAAAGGGGCTTGAGCCGCTGCTAGTTGAAGAAAAGCTTGTTGTTGAGGACTACGAGCAGTGGGATCTAAGGCTTCTATAGGGGTAAAACTAGGCAGTCCTGAGTGATTCCTGCAAGAGCAGAAAATCAAGTGGTTGGAAAAAGCAATTCCAGAATTAGTAAACTAAAACTTGATTTCCCTTCAGGTGCGCCAATGTAGTTATAATCTACGCCAAATTTTATTTGGTTAATGCCTCGGTTTAAGGTGACATTATTAACAATTTGATAGATTCTTTCTTCTCTAATTTGTGGAGTAAATACATTACGTCCAAAACATTACTAGTACCAGAATCAACAATATCAACCGTAGGCCCGTTATCAATAGCAGCAACTCGTTGGCTACGATTGCCATATAAAAAGCGAGTTTCATTAGTTAAATTTAACCCTGTATTAATATAAGTATTATTGATGGCTATAGAGTTGTCCCTAACACGTTCAATAGCACTATTAGTTTGTCCAAAACGCCCGCCAAAGGGTTCAAACTGCCCATTATAGCCACCACCAAAGTTATATCGTACAGTTAGCCGATCACTAGGTGTTACTTGGGCATCAACTCTAGCTAAAACCGATGTTGTACCAACACCAAA